>DCDU01000141.1:0-5731 GCA_002316585.1 Firmicutes bacterium UBA1047
CCTAAAACAAATACACCCATCATCACAAGATCCAACTTAAATGTCTGACTGCCATAGAGTATCAAATATCCTATTCCTGCTTTTGAAACTAAAAATTCACCAACAATAACGCCTATCCAGGATAGTCCTATATTAACCTTTATTACGCTTAAAATACTTGGTATATTGGCAGGAATTATTACTTTTTTCAAAATTTGAAATTTATTTGCTCCCATAGTTTTTAAAAGAATTATTTTATCCATTTCGACGTTGATAAATCCCGTGTACAATGTCATGATGGTCACTACTACCGAAATAGATGCCGCTGTAGCTACTATTCCCGAAAAACCCATTCCTGCCCACAAAATGATTATGGGTGCCAAGGCTGTTTTGGGAAGACTGTTCAGAATAACCATGTATGGGTCCATTATTTTCGCCAATTTTTCAAACCACCAAAGCAGTATTGCAATCAAAAGACCTGCTATTGTACCTGCAAGAAATCCGGCTATTGTTTCCGCTGTAGACACATAAAGATGCTTAAATAAGCTTCCGTCCCGAATAAATTTTACAATCAGATTGAAAATCGCTCCCGGGCTGCTTGTCAAAAATGTATCTATCAGATTATGTTTGGCTGCCGCTTCCCATAATATAATTCCAAATAAAAAAATTAAGATTTGTGTTATCTTTATAAAGTTTTTATCTCTTTTTATTGATTTTAAATATTCATCGTGCTCTTTTGAAATGGTTAAAGCTTGCGTCTTACTCTTCTTCCACATCTAAATCCCTCCATATATTTCTGAAGTACTCACCAAATGCTAAGGTATTTCTGCATTTCATAGGGGTTCTTTCACCGGAACACTCATCAAACTTTATTTCATATTCCTTTTTAATTTTAGCCGGTCTTTCGGTAAAAACTATTACCCTATCCGAAATGCTTACAGCTTCGGGTATATCGTGAGTGACAAGTATGGTGCTGATTTTTTCGTTTCTTAGAATTTTCCCTACTTCATTACCTATTGAAAGCCTTGTCTGGTAATCTAATGCGGAAAACGGCTCATCCAATAAAAGTAAATCCGGCTCAATTGCTAAGGTGCGCACCAATGCAGCCCTTTGTCTCATACCTCCCGACAATTGGCTGGGATAATGGTTTTTGAAATTCATTAATCCATACTTTTCAAGCATCCTATTTACTTTTTTCTTATTTTCTTCATTATCCATGTTTTTTACTTCCAATCCAAGAAGGCAGTTCTTATATATATTTCTCCATTCATATAATTGGTCTTTCTGAAACATGAATCCAATACTGTTGGTATTAACAATTACTTCTCCCTCAGACGGTTTCTCCAATCTGGCTATCAAAGATAATACGGTTGATTTTCCTGAGCCGGAAGGTCCTACTATAGATACTATCTCCCCTTTTTTTACCTTAAAAGATAGATCGTCAATTGCCTTTGTCTCGTTATTTATTGTATGAAATCTTTTAGAGATATTTTTCAGTTCACAAATATAATCCATACTTTACCTCCGTAAGACTGTAAAACTCTTTATCATTATGTTATTCAAAACAGATAAATAAGTTAATGATAATTAAAATTAAAGATGCCTTAACCCTATTTTTTCGACGGTCGGGAGAAAAAAACAGCTGTAGGCCATTCGCAAATAAATTGGTGATTGTGACTGCAAGATGCCCTAATTTTCAAAGTTTCGTATATATTTAAAAATTTAAGAAAAACTATTATAAAGGCGGTGAAACTATGTTCAAAAAATTAACGAATAAATTAAAAATGAAAAATAAAAGTCAGACTAATCCGGGAAATGTTTATATGCCTGATGAATTTGAGGTAGAGGAGCGAAAAAAGGACGTTGATGCAAACGAAAAATAGACTGGAAATATTCCGGGCACAATAAGGAATCTCTTATATGAGATTCCTCAAGCTGCGCCCGCGGTATACTATTCTATGTTTTTAAATTCATCACAATTTTTTAAGAATTCTGTCAATTTCCTTATCTTGTTTAAAACTTCATCGTTTACTGAATGTTCAATTATTTCTGTTTGTTCCAAAATATTGTCTTTAACTCCGATGCATTCTAAAAATCCAAAAATTATCATATGTCTTTCTAATAATTTACTTCCTATATTCCTTCCTTTTTCAGTAAGTTTTATGCATCCGTATTTTTCATAAATAACATAACTTTCCTTTGACAGTCTCCTTATCATTTTCGTGGTTGAAGGAGGCTGTACATTTAATGCCTGGGACAAATCACTTACTCTTATTTCATCTGATTTTTCAGACAATCTGAATATCATTTCTATATAATCCTCCATAGAAGATGACATGACCTCTTCATTTTTTATTTTATAACCTTTTAGCGTATAAAATTCTTCATTCATAAATCCTCCGCAATTTGTGTCAAAATTCGAATAATGTCATATTATAATTTAAGAATGTTAGCTTTGGCTAAATTTATTCTCAAAAAATTTTATGCATTTAAATTTTAAATATTACAGGAGAGATTATGAAACTGATTGATGTTGGTGTAGGAGAAATTGTAAAGGTTGAAAAAAATACAGCACATAATTATTTAAAGGAGAGATTCCTTGCTTTAGGACTGACAAAGGGTGCAGATGTGGAGGTGTTAAGAAAGGGTCCTAAAAACAATCTAACTGTTTACAGAATCAGAGGAGCAATGATTGCTCTGAGAAATGAAGAATCAAGCCTTATTGAAGTACTTTAGGAGGGGGTGGCAGTTTGGGACTTACAGCGCAATCCGTAAAAATGGAATCATTAAAGGATATCTATGAAATAGAAAAATGTGAAAAGCAATATATTGTAGCGTTGGCGGGAAACCCCAATACAGGCAAAAGTACGGTTTTTAATTATTTAACCGGGCTTAATCAGCATACGGGAAACTGGCCGGGCAAAACAGTTGTTTCCGCGAGAGGAGAGTTTAAACACAACAATAATGAATATATTATGGTTGATCTGCCCGGTTCCTATTCATTGTTTACCGCTTCTAAGGATGAAGAGGTTACCAGAGATTTTTTGTGTTATGGAAATTATGATGCTGTGGTAGTTGTTGCGGATGCCACATGTCTTGAAAGAAATTTAAACTTAGTTTTTCAAGTATCGGAGCTTACAAATAAATTAATACTTTGCATCAACCTGATAGATGAAGCAAAGAAAAAAAATATTGAAATTGACAAGGAAGGGCTGCAAAAGGAATTAAATATACCCATTGTATTAACTTCCGCAAGAAGCGGAGAGGGCATGAATGAACTTAAAAAATTAATTGAAGAAACCTCACAAAATAAAAGCAATGAAGAGAAAGCTGAAAACTTATTGTATTTTGAACAAGACCCCGAATTGAGAGAAAAAATTTCAGAAGATAATTACAATTATGCAAACGGCTTAAAACAAAAATATGTAAAGGAAGATATTAAAAAGCTTAACAGAGACAAGAAAATCGATGATATTGTTACATCAAAAAAATTAGGAATACCTATTATGCTTGTCTTGTTAGGGTTGGTTTTCTGGATTACGATTCAGGGAGCAAACATACCTTCACAGATTTTAGCTGATTTATTATTTGGATTTCAATATAAATTAAATGATATTTTTATAAGCTACGGAGTAAATGATTTTGTCAGAGGCGTCCTGATTGACGGAATGTACCTCAGCCTTGCCTGGGTTGTATCCGTAATGCTTCCGCCCATGGCAATATTCTTCCCGCTGTTCACTCTTTTTGAAGACTTAGGGTATTTGCCGAGAGTTGCATTTAATTTAGATCATATGTTTAAAAAAGCATGTGCCCACGGAAAAATGTGTCTAACCATGTGTATGGGATTTGGGTGCAACGCCGCGGGAGTTATAGGATGCAGAATTATTGACTCTCCAAGGGAAAGATTAATTGCCATTATTACAAATAATCTTGTTCCCTGCAACGGCAGATTTCCGTTGATTATAATAATATCGGCAGCATTCTTCGCATCTACCGGTTCATTTGTTGACAGTATAATACCTGCGTTATCAATAACCTTAATGGTTCTCACGGGTGTATTTTCAACTTTAGCCGTATCCTTTGTCTTATCCAAAACACTGTTAAAGGGAATTCCTTCCACATTTACCTTAGAGCTGCCTCCATACAGGGCTCCTCAGGTAGGAAGAATAATTTACTCGTCAATCATTGACAGAACCATATTTGTATTATCAAGAGCTGTCGCTGTTGCTGCTCCCGCAGGAGCAATTACCTGGCTGCTGGCAAATATTTATGTAGGAGATATGAGTATATTGATTCACATGGCTAATTTTTTAGACCCTTTGGGAAAAATTATAGGTCTTGACGGATTCATACTTATTGCTTTTATAGCCGGTTTTCCCGCAAATGAAATTGTAATTCCGGTTATGCTGATGGCATATATGTCCACAGGCACCTTGACGGATTTTGAAAGTATTGAATCATTAAGACAAATTTTAATATCTAACGGCTGGACTGCTATAACTGCTATAAATGTAATGTTATTTTCCCTTCTTCACTGGCCTTGCTCCACAACGCTGTGGACCATAAAAAAAGAAACCGGCAGCTTGAAATGGACCTTTGCGGCATTTTTAATTCCCACAGCCGTTACATTTGTGGTTTGCTTTATAACGGCTAATATTTTCAGGCTAATTTGGTAATATGCTTGAGGGCGTGCCCCCCCTGCAGCTGATGATATTAAATCAAAGGATTTGAGCAAAGCTCAAATCCTTCATTAACTGTGTATCGCCTTTTCAATTCTTCTTCTAACCTTTTCTTCTCCCATTATCTGCTGAAGCTCCCAAACATCCGGTGATGATGCACGACCTACTATTGCAATTCTTATTACGGTACTTACATCTCCCACATGTCCTTTGTACATATCAGGATTTTTCTTGTAATCTTTTGGTTTTGCGGCATATCCGTTTTCAGACGCTATAATTCTTATTTTTTCGAACCACTGACTTTGGTCGTCACTGTGCTCATATGTATTTAAATAATCATTAAGAAGTTTTTTTGCTTCTTCTTCGTCAATATTTTCGGGATAACTATCAACAATCTTGAAATATTCATCGAAGTAATAACTTATGAATTCCAATATTTGCTCACAATACATCAGGTCCTTGCGGGGATTCTTTCCCTCTCTTCCCACAGACAAAAGTTTAATAACTTCATTTTTGTTTGAAGATAAAAGATTTGCCGCATCAGTTTTGTATTCATTTGCCCAACTTAGCAAAAATTCATATATTTCTTCTGCGGAAATTTTCAAGAGAACATCCTTGCTGATATTGTTAAGCTTATCTAAATCAAACAATGCCCCTGAATTGCTCATCTTTTCCAAAGTGAATTCAAAATCATCAATCGGGCTGTCCGGATTTTCCATTCTCCATTCTTCAAAATTCGAATTCAAAATAGTAAGAAGATATTCTCTGACGGCTGCAGGGTGATAGCCTAATTCCCTGTAGTACCCTAATCCCAATTCAGGATCCTTTCTTTTTGAAAGCTTTCTTTTCGCCCCGTTGTCAATTTTCATCAGATGAGCAGTATGGCAATAAACCGGCGTCTCCCAGCCAAATGTTTTAAATATTTCATAATGAACAGGGAGTGTTGAAAGCCATTCTTCGGCTCTGACAACATGAGTTATGCGCATCAGGTGGTCATCCGTCACATGGGCAAAATGATATGTAGGTATGCCGTTGGTCTTTAAGATTACTATATCCTGATAATTTTCATGAAT
>DCDU01000141.1:5811-5966 GCA_002316585.1 Firmicutes bacterium UBA1047
GCAAAATGATATGTAGGTATGCCGTTGGTCTTTAAGATTACTATATCCTGATAATTTTCATGAATTGAAAGACGTCCTCTTATGGCATCATCTATTTCAAATATTCCTTCTTCTGTTCCCTCCGAGCGGAATCTTATAACAAATTCTTCATTATT
>DCDU01000132.1:0-2425 GCA_002316585.1 Firmicutes bacterium UBA1047
GAAAAACTTTTTTTAATATTGCGTAGAATGAAAGAACAGGGAAATGCAATCATAATTATTACTCATAAACTTCATGAAGTTTTATCCATCAGTGACAGAGTTGCAATACTGCGAAAGGGACAAGTTATTGACATGGTCAATACATCCGAAACAAATGAGAAACAGCTTACGGAATTAATGGTTGGAAGACCTATCAATCTTAAAATCAATCGTCCCGAAACCAAGAACAGAAAAACTATTTTAAATGTTGTGGATCTTTCTGTTGTAAATGAGGATGGTACAACAGGATTAAGCAATATTAATTTTAAGTTGAAAAGCGGAGAAATATTAGGTGTTGCAGGAGTTGCGGGGAGCGGACAAAAAGAATTGTGCGAAACAATCGCAGGCTTGATGGATGCAAGAACAGGAGCTGTTTTATACAACAAAGAAAATATAGTAGGGAAAACTCCCGATGAAATTATAAATTTAGGAATAAGCATGAGCTTCGTTCCGGAGGACAGATTGGGTATGGGGTTAGTAGGCTCCATGGACATGGTGAACAACATGATGCTTAAATCCTACAAAAATGGCAAGGGATTTATTATAGATAAAAAACCGGCAAGGGATTTGGCTGAGAATTTGGTTGAAAAATTAAGCATCATAACCCAAAGTGTGGATACTCCCGTAAGAATGATGTCCGGAGGAAATGTTCAGAAGGTTTTGCTGGGAAGAGAAATTGAATCAGAGCCGAATGTTCTTATTACTGCATATCCCGTGAGAGGCCTTGATATTAATTCTTCTTACGTTATTTATGATTTGCTGAATGAACAGAAGCAAAAGGGCGTAGCAATACTGTTTATAGGTGAGGACCTGGATGTTCTTTTGGAGCTGTCTGACCGCATTATGGTATTATGTCACGGTGAATTAATGGGAATTGTGAATGCAAAAGACACCACAAAGGAAGAAATAGGTCTGATGATGGCCGGAAGAAAAATGAAAGGAGTTGATTTGGATGAATAATGCAAACAGAAGTACAAAGACTCCTTTTTTGAGGACTGTGAAAATATCCGAGCGTTCAGGCAAGGATACAATAAAAATAAGGATTGCCGCTTTCATATTGGCATTAGCTGCAGGAGGCTTATTTATTTTATTAATAGGGTATAATCCTCTTGAAATATATGGGATGATTGTTTCGGGAGCATTCCGAAGCAAAATGGCATTTCAGGCAACGGTTAAATTTATGATTCCGTTGTTAATGTCATCCTTGGGAGTAACACTTGCCTTTAAAATGAAATTTTGGAATATAGGGGCAGAGGGTCAGATAATTGCGGGTGCCGTATGTGCTTCCTACTTTGCTTTATTTCACAGCAATTGGCCTCATTTTCTATTGCTTGTGGCAATGTTCGCCGCAGGATTTGCAGGCGGAGGTCTGTGGGGGTTCATACCTGCATATTTTAAGTCAAAGTTTAATACTAATGAAACTCTTTTTACATTGATGCTAAACTATATAGCTCTTCACATTATTGACTATCTTCGGGACGGTCCCTGGAAGGACCCGGATTCTTCAGGCTTTCCCAAAATAGCAAGATTTACTGCAAATGCTCAGATTGACAAGGTCTTAGGGGTGCAGTTCGGTTGGATTATTGCCCTTTTATTGGTATTGCTGATATTTATTTATATTAAATATACAAAACAGGGATATGAAATAAGTGTGGTCGGTGAAAGTAAGTCTACGGCAAATTATGCGGGAATGAATGTTAAAAGGATAATGCTGAGGACTATGATTTTAAGCGGCGGTATTTGCGGGATTACAGGCGTGATACAAGCTGCAGGCTCAGATATGACACTTGCCTCTTCTGTAGCGGGAGGTGTAGGTTTTACGGCTATAATTGTTTCCTGGCTTGCATATTTAAATCCTTTCGGAATATTATTGGTTTCATTTTTGTTCAGTATTTTGCAAAAGGGCAGCAGTGTAATGCAGTCAGCTTACGGATTATCAACATATTCCGCCAATGTGCTTCAGGGAATAATACTGTTCTTTATTTTAGGATGTGAATTTTTCATAAGATACAAATTTACACTGTACAGGAAGGGAGAGCAAAAACAATGAATATGTTTGTTAAGTTTCTTATAGCGTCGGTATTTGCGGGAACTCCATTGTTATTTGGTACAGTAGGCGAAATTATGAATGAAAAGGCAGGGCATTTAAACCTTGGAGTTGAAGGTATGATGGCTATGGGTGCATGTGCGGGATTTATGGCTGGATTTTTCAGCGACAGTCTTATTATTGCTCTTTTGGCAGCTTTCGGGGCAGGTCTGCTGGGCGCTCTTATTTATGCTGTTTTAACAATTACATTTATGGCAGATCAAAATGTTACCGGTCTTACACTTACAATATTCGGAGTTGGCATATCAAATTTTGTGGGAGAATTTATGCTTGTGCATT
>DCDU01000132.1:2567-2765 GCA_002316585.1 Firmicutes bacterium UBA1047
AAACACATTGAAGCTGCCTGAGCAAATAGCCGCACAAATAAGTAATGTGAATATTCCGGCTCTCAGCAGCATTTCTGTTATAGGACCGCTATTGTTTCAATATAATATTTTCGTGTATTTAGGGGTAGTGGTTGCCGTTATATGCGGACTATATTTAAACCGCACAAAGACAGGACTGAATGTAAGAGCTATCGGAGA
>DCDU01000132.1:3035-3160 GCA_002316585.1 Firmicutes bacterium UBA1047
TCCATGATAATCAACGGCGGTGTGTGGATGAATAATCCCGTAAACGGTCAGGGGTGGATTTCGGTAGCCCTTGTTATATTTGCAGCATGGAGTCCTTTCAGGGCAATTTTAGGCTCATTTATATT
>DCDU01000164.1 GCA_002316585.1 Firmicutes bacterium UBA1047
GCTTTTTGCGGAAACTCAAATATAAAAGTTTCTTAACAAAATGAAATTCGACAAAATTTGATGGATGTATTGGGACACACCTTTACCCAAGAGGAACGGGGACACACCTTTACTATAGGGAGAGTCTCTGCGGGTAAAAGGAATGTCCCCAAGCATTAGTCTCTGCGGATAAAAGGAATGTCCCCAAGCATTAGATTTAATCATTCAACTGCTTAAATACCTTGTCATTATCACTTTTTTTCTGATTATAAACATAGGCTGCAAATAGGGATGTAATAGGAATTGCAAATAATATGCCCATGCTGCCGATTATTGCCTGAATGATTTCGAAAACAATCATTTCAAGATTAAACAATAAAAGAACATCCTTGTAGTTGACCATCAAAAGGAGCACTACGGATAAGGAGCTTCCTATGTAGGCTAAAATCAGCGTGTTAGTCATGGTTCCTATGGCATCCTGTCCAATATTAAAACCGGATTTAAGCATTGACTTAAAATTTCTTTCACACATATTTTCAGCTAATTCATTCATAGCTGATGCAATTGACATGGACACATCCATTACAGCTCCAAGGGAACCGATTACAATTCCCGACCATAGGATTGCCTTTAAATCAATCGGCGTTTCGGTGTTTAACAGCAGCAGGAACATGGAATCATCGTCTATCAAACCTGTCAAATGCATGATGTTGCTGACAATTAAAGCTAAAAGTCCCGCAATAATCAATCCGCCTAAATTGCCTACAATTGCACACAGTGTTTTTTTATTGGCTCCGTTAATTATCAACAAGCTCATAAAAATAATATAAATGCTCACAATAATTGAAGACAAATAAATATTATTGCCTTTCAATATTGACGGAACAAATACCATGAACACCGCAAGACATGTGAAAATCAAGGAGACAATGGTATTGATTCCCTTTTTACCTCCAAAAATCACTATAAGGGCAAAAAAACCAAGCAGCAGTCCCCATAGAACAGAGCTTCTGTCATATTCCATAAATGTCCACTCTTCACCCTCGCCGGTTCTCGAAATAAGGGAAGATATTATAATTTTATCGCCTTCCTGTATGACCTTTGGAGTAACAGCCACTATTTCATCAATATACTGATAGGCTTCAACTACACTTCCTTTCAACTCATCGTTTTTTATCTCGGCTTTAAACTTAATGGTAGTTGTAGAAAAGCTTTCATAGCCGTAATCTGTTTCATCCTGTATTGTTTCTTCAACAGAAACAACATGTGCTTTATATGATTTATTGAATGATTGCTCATTGAATTCAGGCTTATTGACACTGTATCCCAATGCAATAAATAATATGGAAAATACTATTGTAAATATGTAAATAATAATATTCTTATTTGTTCTAAACTGCATGGCTTCTCCTTTAAACTTCTGAACTTCTTTACAGTAGTATATCATAAAATGGACAGTTATCAATAAAAAATATTATTCACTCTTTATCGGTGGATAAGGGGCATATTGCAAAAATATAAATAGCACCCGTTCTTCTTTTCAATTCAAAAACCGGGTGCAATTTATTTGAGTTGTCTTTTTCAAATCCTGTTGGAATCACCTCATTTGTCAGCCATCTATATAATCAACCTTCCCAATCTTACATCTGCTTTCATTTTCCAATAATCTTTTACTGCATTTTGAGATATTCCTATAGAATTCTCTTCAATTAATTTGACTGCAGCGACCTTACAAATTACTCATAGATTTAACTGTAAGATTAAGTAATGTGGTTGTTATAAATAATATACCCATATTAAAAATGTTTAAACAGCTAATTCAGCTTCAATATATATTATGCCATACATTGAATTATGTTAATTAATAGGGCGGTAAATTCTCTTTTGCTCTCCCGTGGAAATCTATTAATTCCACAATCAGCACTATTGTTTTAATTATGAGTGAATGTTTTCAAAAAGATATGGAAGCCGTTGATTTATTAACGGCTTCCATATTAATTTTTTTATGCTAATCAACCACTTTCGGGGCTTTGCTGAAAAAACCTTTTTCTATCTTATTTCCTTCTTTATCTCTGAATATCAAGGCCTTTCCGGCTGAGGCAAATAAGATTGAAATGATAGGGTTTAACCACGCTAAAATTGTAAAGGGCAAATATTCTAAAGTTGGAACACCCAATATTGCCGTGAAATATGCTCCGCTTGTTGCCCATGGCACTATTGCTACAAATAATGTGCCTCCTTCTTCAGTACATCGCGACAAAATACTCCTGTCAAGCCCTATCCTGTCAAATGCTCCGACAAATAATGTTCCGGTTAGTAAAATTGCAGAGTATGAATCTCCCGTTACCATTGTAATAAACATTGCTGTAACAATTGCGGCTGTTATCATTGGTGCAGGTTTATCAATGTTTTTTGTAATCACTTTCACTATTGCATTTAAGTATCCTGCTCCTTGCAGAATTCCTGCCAAGCTAATTACTATAATTGCCAATGATGCTGTCCACATCATGCTTTGAAGTCCTCCGCGATTCAGGATTGGCATGAGAAGATCATTTACTCCTTCAATTGAAAAACCATAGTTTAGATGTGTAAATATTCCTGCTAAGGTTGTTCCTTGAAAAATCATTGAAATAATACTGCCTGCCACGACACCGCTATACATTGCAATCAGAGGATGAACCTTTTTAACACTCAATACCATGGTTATTAAGACCGGTAAAAAAGTTATTATGTTTAGATTAAAGTTATTACTTAAGTCATTTATAATCTGATTTATTGTTTCCATATTAGCCGAAGTGCTTCTTAGTTTTATGCCCATGAAAATAAAGAATAATAATGTAATGATATATGTCGGTGCTGTAGTTTTAACCATGGCATGTATGTGACTATATAAATCGGTACCTGCGCCGATAGGAGCTAAATTGGTGCTGTCTGAAATAGGCGACATTTTATCCCCGAATAAAGCTCCGCTTACAACCATTCCGGCAGTTATTGGTGCCGGAATTCCTAAGCTGGCACCGATTCCCATAAATACAATACCCAATGTGCTTGCTGTTCCCCAGGATGTACCTACAGCAAGCGACATTATACTGCAAAGAATCAATCCTGCAGGCAGAAAAATTGCAGGAGTTATAAATTTTAAGCCGTAATAGATTAGTGCCGGAATCGTTCCTGCCGATATCCACGAGCCAACAACGGCACCTACTGAAATTAAAATAAGCATAGCCGGCATCGTTCTCCATATATTATAAATCATCATCTTTTCCAAAGAGGCAAATTTATGTCCTTTTATCATTGATAACGCTACTACTACAAACAATCCCGAAAGAGCCGTTATTACAGTATCTATTTTCAGTATTATCAGACCGATACATACAATCACTAAAAAACTTAAGCATACGAGCAGCGAATAGCCAAAGGAAGGCTTTTTTCCATCATATTGCGGTTCAATAACTTCATTTATTGTTTCATTATCTGTACTTTTACCTTTCTCTTTCATTTTTTTCTCCCTTATTTGAATTAGACTTATTTACACTATCTTTAAATTTCTTTATATTCAATATCAAAGCCAAAATATTTCGGATTAATTTTTTTTATGATTTTTTCATCTTTTAAAACAGAATCGCAAGGCATTGCATATACATCAATTTTAGTGCCTTCAACAATATCGTCATTTCTCAAAGGCTGCAGTGTGTTATATTCAATAGTGCAAATGGAATCAGGACTTGAAACAATGTACTCGCCGTCAATCCATACAATATGTGTTTCATTTTTAAAGTACATCTTCAGTGTTTTGCCGGCATAATCTTCTTCCCCTTCAAGGGTATGCATTCCCATATAATATCCTTCTTCGTCTTTCCATTCTTTCTTTACAACTTTACCTCTGAATATTTTTCTCATGTCCACTTCTTTAAGTAACTCTTCCAGACTGCCCGGGTCAGATTTAGCATTTTCAATTAATTCTCCCGTGCGATATGCTTTGCTGACAGAGCCTTTAACAAGTAATCTTTTCAGCTGCTTACCTGAAATAGGAAATCCGGCAATTGCCGTAGAGCCGAATGCTACCTCACTGAGATATTTTCCGATTCTCTCAGCTATAGTAAGATTCATTGCATCTTTTATTATACATACGTTTCCATACTTATCAAAACTTACTGCAGGGCAAAGGTTAATTTCTTCTTTTTGGATGCTTATTTGAAAAATTTCAGGTATTGCCCTGCCTGCATAGTCTCCGTCTACAATCGATTTTCCCATCATAGTTGCTACTGCCATAGGAGCCGGTAAATTTGAGCCCCCTACTTCCAACGGTACAACAATATCAACTTTTTTATTCGTATATTTTTCCCATTCCTCAATTGCATTCATCATATTGGTAGGATATTTCTTATCAATCAGCCCCAATTTAACCATCTGTGATTTTTTTTGGTCCGTCATCGGTGCTGTAGAGCCCATCAAAAATGTGCATATAGCTATGTCATCATCTGAAATTTCTCCAACATCTCTCCATTCAATTTTTCCCTTTGCATCTAAGGCTTCTTTCAAGACACGGAGACCTTCTTCCGGAAATCCTCCGCCTCCGGTCCCTAACAGTGTGCATCCCTGTATAAATATTTTAGCTTCTTCTAAAGATTTAATTGATCCTTTCATTATTTATGCTCCCTTTCTATTTTGTTAATTTAATCACCTTGTCTATAGGCTTCATATATGATATATTGCTGTTCTTTACATTGCATGCTACTAAGGCTTCAATCATTTTTAGTGATGCCGCAGCCGGGTCGATTACAGGAACTATATATCCTTTTTCTGATAATTTGCTGCTGATCTTTTCTGCAAAACCGGCAAATCCTGTACAACCGAGAACAATTACATCAGCTCCGTCTTCAACAACACATTTTATAGATTCCCGAAACAATTTCTCAAGTATCTCGTCAGAGCCGTCTCCTATTCCCGTAACCGGTATGTTGGCATTTCTGATTGAAACAAGCTTACCGGAGATACTGTATTCCATATTTTGTTTTCTAAGCATCGGAACAATATTGGGAAGAATTGTCACTATGGATATTTTTCGCCCAATGGCAGAGGCAAGTGACATGGCTGCTTCGCCCGAGCCCAGTACAGGTATCCGTACTGCTTCACGGCATGCATCAACACCGGGATTAGCAAAACAATAGCTTATAATGCCGTCGAAGCCTTCTTGCTCCCCTTTTATTGCTTCCTTTACCACAAATGGGGCACTATATACCAAATCATATTCATTTTCAATTGATTCGGGTCCATATTCCAAATGACGCGCTATCACTTGAACTTCCGGAAATGCAAATTCTTTAATTATATTTTCTTCTAAATAATCTGCACGACTCGTAATAATCGGTCTAATAAATAAAATTTTCATATTTTCTCCTTCTTCATAATTTGTCGACACAATAGAATGTGCAATTATTATGCCAATTATCTTTTAAGATTCACGGGCACTTCTCCTGCCTTTGCTTATTTAACGTATTTCTTCACACTGTCTCCATAGCTTGCTATGTTATGTACATTTCTCTCCCATTGGACACTCCTTAGGTGCATCCTTTTTAATTCGGCACTCCTTGTATCACAAATTTAATCACGAGCATATTAAAAAAAGGAATAAATTGTTTAATTTCCAACGATTTATTCCTTTTTTAATACTTATTTTTTGTAAATAAAATTTACACTTTTGTAAATATTTTTTACAATCGTAAATTTTATTTACACTTTCTTTTAAAAGCTCTTAGCTTATTCATAATGGATGTGTGTGAAATATTTAGATTCTGCGCCGCTTTTCGATATGATTTAAATTCATTAATTGCTTTTTGAATATATTTTATTTCAATTTCGGAAATAACAGCAGGAAGATCAATAGGAAATTCACATTCTTCATAGCTTGATTCAATCGGGGCTGTCTTGTCGGAAAATTGGTGTCTGTAATCAAGGATTATATCTGATTCCCCGATTTCATTTTCTGCCACAAAAATTGCTCTTTCCAGGACATTATTTAGTTCTCTTATGTTGCCCGGCCATCTAAAATGCAGAAGCTTATCCATAGCCTCTTTAGTAATTGTCATTGTCGGCTTACCATTCTTCCTGCAAATATCTCTTATGAAAAATTTAGTAAGCTTTTCGATATCTCCTTCTCTTTCCCTCAACGGTGGTATAAATATAGGAATAATATTTAAACGATAATATAAATCTTCCCTGAATGTCTTCTTTTCAATCATGCTTTCTAAGTCTCTGTGCGTAGCCGAAATAACTCTTACATCTACATCAATTTCGTGCTTTCCACCGATTCGACGTATCTTGTGTTCCTGCAAAACGCGCAGAATTTTGGCCTGCAGATGTGTTGCAAGCTCGCCGATTTCATCCAAAAATAATGTTCCGCCTGTTGCTTGTTCAAAATATCCCTGTTTCCCGGAAGAATTAGCTCCGGTAAAGGAACCTTTCTCATATCCGAAAAATTCACTTTCAATCAAGGTCTCTGGTACAGATGCACAATTTACCGCAACAAACGGTCCGTTTGCACGCAAGCTCTCCATATGAATTGCTCTTGCAAACAGCTCCTTACCGGTTCCGCTCTCGCCTCTAATCATCACCGATGTATCAGATTTTGCAACAGATTTCGCCAAATTAATGGTTTTTTTAATCTTGGTGCTCTCACCTAAAATGTTGTCAAAAGTTATCATAGACGGACGCATTATGGTATTTATCAGATTTCTGATATTAGCCATCTCTTTAATAATCACAAAATAGCTTGTAACGATACCTTGTTCGTTTTTGATGGGATTAAGATAGGCAAAATATCCTTTTTCTTTTCCTGCATATTCTCTTATAAATTCAATGCTGCACGGTTTAATACTATCACACAGTACAGGGCAGTTTTCCATTAAGAAATCATGTAGATTTTCTATTGTTCTGTTCTTATATTTCAGAAGCTGCCTTCCTTTATCATTATAGCTAATAATATGTCCTTTCGCGTCAGCCTTAATTATAGCATCATCGATATTATTAAGAAGCGTGGACAATTCTACTTCAATTCGTTCATACTCCATTAAATCGATATAAGAAATGCTCTCTATTTCAGGTATTCTTTTTTTCATGAAATTAATAAAGCCTGTCTCTGACAAAGAATCATCCCACTCTATTTTGCAACAAATATATGGATCTGATTCCATTGTTACAATATTAATCCCATAATCGGAAATGGCTTTCAAAACCAAAAAAATCAGCCCCATGCGATTAGGTGTTCCGTTAATTTTAATTCTTCTTATGTCACTCATACATATCTCCATATTTTGTCATTCCAACATACGCAACAGCAATGCCGACTGAATTTCAATTCCTATTTTAATACATTTTTCATCAAGATGAAAGTCCTTATTATGCAGACTGCATATTTCCTGTTCTTTCGGATCCTTGCAGCCGACATGAAAATATGCGCCTTTTGCATTTTTAGTATAATAAGCAAAATCTTCTGCTCCCATACTTGGCACATCTTTGATTACTATATTGTCCCTGCCGAATAAACGAGCCGCTTCATCCTCAATTAAGTTAACAAGATTATCATCATTAATTAACGCATCATAGCTTTCAGTGATACATACTTCCGCTTTGGCTCCGAAAGCTTCTGCCACCGATTCGGCAATCTCTTTTATTCGTCTTTTAGAATACTCCCTCTGCTCCGGTTTTAATGTTCTCAATGTTCCTTTTGCAACCGCCTTTTCAGGAATAATATTCCCTTTTGTTCCTCCGTGAAGCATACCGAAAGTAAGAACCGCTGAATCAGTAGCGGCAGTATTCCTGCTTACGAATGTCTGCAAGGCTGTTATGATATACGAAATTACAACGATTGTGTCAATGCACTTCTCCGGCTCAGCCGCATGTCCCGAAACTCCATGCACAATAATTTCTACCTCATCAGTGCTTGCATTAAGGCACCCTCTTTTTATTTCAATCTTGCCGGTGTCAATATGCGGCATTACATGCATTCCGATTATATAATCAACCTTAGGCTTTTCCATGCAGCCGTCTTCTACCATAAGCTTTCCTCCGCCTATAGTTTCTTCCGCCGGTTCGAAAAAAAATTTGACATTTCCCTTCAATTCTTTTTCCATAGCCTTTATCACTATAGCACTTCCCAGCAGCATAGCCGTATTCGCGTCATGTCCGCAGGCATGCATAACTCCTGCATTGACCGACTTGAAAGGATAATTGTTCTCCTCAAAAATCGGCAAGGCATCAATATCACTCTTTGCGGCTACCGTCTTTCCGTCTCGCATTCCTCTGACAATTGCCGACACTCCATAGCCTCCCACGTTGCATTTATGTTCTATTCCATAATGTTGCAGCACCTCGCTAATCATTTTAGACGTATTAATTTCTTTTTCGCTAAGCTCCGGATTTTTGTGCATACATCTTCTGAAGTTAATCATTTCTTCAATTATTTTTTCGTTTGTTTTTTTATAATATTCCATTATAACCTCCAAATTTTAATTGATAAAGTTATACG
>DCDU01000194.1 GCA_002316585.1 Firmicutes bacterium UBA1047
TCCCCAGAGTTCACCGGTTCCGCATCGGGGATACGAGGGCCGCTGCAGTATTGTTTTCTCATGAATAAGCTAAGGTTGAATGCATTAGTACTTAATGCTCTTTGGTCCTCCCATAATCTACAATAGCTCCACACCATTTATTATCAGCTTAAATTTCAGCTTCAAATATTCTGCTGCTCTTCTGCACAGCAGCATTCTACCCAAGAATATTTCGAAATAATCCATTACTGCTCCAAAATTCGTATCTATCTTTAATTCAAGAATTATTTCCCTTTTATCTTCAAACAATGTTACAGTTGATTTTTCAACTGAATAATTTACTCTGTCATGAATATCAAATGTTGAGATATCTCTGTTTCTTACTCTCGTTCGGCGAACATCGGTTTTATCAGCTAAAATTAGGGCTGCCGCTACTGCATTTACAGGAACCGCCGTTGATTCATCATGATTTCCGATTGCAGAAATAATTGTTGCTGTTTCCTCAACGTCCATTCCCATTTTATCAAGAATGCGAAAGGACATCAGAGCGCTGCTTTGCGCATGGTCTACCCGGTTTATCACATTGCCTATATCATGCATGTGGGCGGCTATGGCTGCAAGCTCAGCTGTTCTCTCATCGTAGCCAAGTTTTAAGAGAAGCTCCCTTGCATGTATTGCCACCTTGCCAATATGTGCAAAGGAATGCTCGGTGTAACCTAATGCCGCCAATGTTTCATCTGCCTTTTCTATATATGTTTGTATTTCTCTGCTGTTTTTTATATCCTTATATGTTATCATTTCATCCTCTTCTTATATTTTATATATTTATTTTATGGTTAAGTGTCAAAAGAAAGCTTATACTAAATTATAAAGTGTAAACGGATAGTTCTGTGGCAATGATGTAAATTCAGTGTAGGTTTTTGTTTTAGGATGCCTGAATCCAAACTTATATGACCAAAGAGCTATAAAAGTAAACTCTTTTTTCTTCATGAACACTTTGTTGTATTTGTTGTCACCCCAAATAGGCATACCTGCATTTGAAAGCTGAAGCCTTATTTGATGATGTCTTCCTGTATGCAGCTTTACTTTCAGAAGTGTCAGCGTACCGTATTCTTCTGTATCGGTTGAATCCAATACCTCGTATTCTAATTTTGCAAGCTTAGCCCTTTTGTCATCGGATGCAGCTATTTTTGACATATTTATTGTCATAAGTTTTTTTATGTAATCTTCTAATATACCACTTTCTTTTTCAGGTTTGCCGCAAACAACAGTTAAGTATTCCTTGTTGGTCTGCCTTAATTGAACTTGTTTTGACAGCTCCTTGTTTGCAAAATCATTTTTAGCAAAAACAATAATGCCTCCGACGGGACGGTCTAATCTGTGAATTAATCCAAGGTGTGGATTATCTGTCTTAGTTCCTAAATATTTTAATGCTTGCGACATTAAATCTTCATCATTTGTTTTATCGCTTTGTGACGGTATACCCTGCGGTTTTATCAGACAAAGTATGTGTTTGTCTTCATATACTATGTTTAAATCCATTTTTTCTCCTTAAATCAAATCTTCATAGGTTGCATTTACCGCTTTAATCAAATCCTCCGGACTAATTATTACCTGTGCTCCGATTGCTCCGGCGCTCACTAATATTTTATCCTGCAAAACAGCGGATTCATCAATAAATGTTTTATAGTACTTTTTCATTCCTATGGGCGAACAGCCTCCTCTTATATAACCTGTATTTTTGGTTAAATCTCTTAACGGAAGCATTTCAATATTCTTTTCATCAGATGCTTTGGCTGCTTTTTTTAAATTAAGCTCATATTCAACAGGAATGCAAAAAACATACAGCTCCTTGCTGTGACCAACCGCAACCAATGTTTTAAACACTGCTTCGGGGTTTTGTCCAGTTTTGTGCGCGACTGATACTCCGTCTATTTTTCCGTCTTCACTTTCATACGTCATATAATCATAGCTAATATTCATGGAATCAAGAATTCGCATGGCATTTGTTTTATTGATTTTCATTTTCTCAATCCTATCCTGTTATTTGATAATAAATATAACGTCGTCAAATGAATTAATTATAAATTCATAAGCCAATAATGCATTAAAAGCTATTGCGATAATTGTAATTATAACAAATTTTGTCTTTTTAGTTTTGTGATGGAACAATATCATTGCAGCAATGCTTCCGATTATTCCGCCCATAAAACCCGCTATATGAAGAGTGCTCTCTTTGATTCTCCATTTATCCTTTTTTGCCTTTTGTTTATCTATATAGAATAGAACAAAGGAAATCAAATTTATCATTAACAGGTAAACTAAAATATAGTTTATATTATCCATTTTTCTTTCTCACTACTAATTTATTTATTTTTTTACCCTCATTTATAAATCGTTCTTCATACTCTGTCATTATATTGTCTTCCTTGTAAGCGCTTTTGTGCAAATCTCTTGTAACCATTATGAATTCCCAGCTGTCATTTTCAAATTGTTCAAGGGAATATTCGAACAAATCATTGTTGTCTGTTTTCATGTGAATTTCACCCTTATCGGCAAGAACAAATTTATATACTTCCAAGAAGCTTTTATGTGTCAGGCGCCTTTTGTAATGAGAGGGTTTCGGCCATGGGTCCGAAAAGTTCAGATAAATTCTACTAATTGAACTTTCATCGAATACTTCCCTTAATATATCTCCGTTTGAATAAACAATATAATAATTGGGAGGGTCATTTTCAAAAGTTGATTTTGCACATCTGTATGCAACTTTGACGCTTTTCTCAAATCCGAAATAATTTATATCCGGATTTTTAACTGCGTTTTCTCTCAGAAACTTTCCTTTTCCACAGCCTAACTCCACATGTATCGGATTATTGTTTCCAAATGCTTTATTTAGTTTATATCCTCTTTTTTCCGGATCTGTAATTGCTTTTTCGCAATTTTTCAAATATTGATACTGCCCCGGAACATATCTTAATCTCATAACTTATATCCTTCATACTTTATTTAAAGTATTATACAATATTATTGTGAAAAATAACAGTAAATTGCTATTATATTTTTATTTCCTTTTTAATTAAAAATCTCCGTTTTCGATAAAGACAAATTATAATATTTACATAAATTCAATTATATAAATAAGGCATGTTGATTATATAACCCTGTTAATAATTATTTTTTAAGCCTATTGCAAATTATTGAAAAAGTTAGTAGAATGAACTTACAAAACAATAAAGGGGTGTCATATGGATTTTTTAATGAATTTGGAAGGACCTTTACTGTATATCATAATATTTTGCGCAAAAATAATAGAGGTTTCCATTTCAACTATCAGATTAGTATTTATTAATAAAGGCGAAAGAGTTAAGGGTGCAATTTTAGGCTTTATAGAAATATTGATATGGCTTATCGTTGTAAGCTCTGTTTTAAACAATATTACCGAAGATCCTATAAAGGTGTTTATATATGCGGCAGCCTTTTCATTAGGTAATTATTTGGGAGTTACAATTGAATCGAAAATTGCTGTAGGATTAGCTTCAATTCAAGTAGTAGTAAATGAGAAAAGCGGAGAAGTTCTTGCGGATATTTTAAGAGAACAGGGATATGGCGTTACAATAATCGAAGGAAAAGGTAAAAACGAAAGTATTAAAAAACTTTTATTCATTCAGTTGAAAAGAAAAAAAATTCCTGATGCTGTTAAATTAATAAAACAGCATAATCCGGAGGCCTATATAACAGTAAATGACATAAAATCAATGTTAGGCGGATATATAAAATAGACTGCTTGGAACACCAAGCAGTCTATTTTATATGAGTTGCCCTTCTGAGGCATCACTTTATGAACGCATCATATATCGCCCTAATGGCTCTTTCAAAATCTTTATCTTCCACTGCCACAATTATATTTATTTCGCTGGAGCCTTGGTCAATCATACGTATATTTATATTGCTGTTGCCTAAGGCTGTAAAAAGTTTTGCTGAAATACCGGGCTGATATGCCATTTTAATCCCGACTGTTGTTATAAGGCTTAAATTTCTGTATACTTGTACATTTTCTGTTCTGCACTTGTCTTTCAATTCTTCAACTATTTCATGGCTTACTTTTTCTACAGATTCCGAAGGAAGAACAATGGTGAAGCTGTCAATGCCTGAAGGAATGTGGTCTATGCTTATGCCCCTATCTTCAAACACTTTTAAAGCTTTCTTTATAATACCCACCTCATTTGCCATGTGTTCCTTGTGAATATAAAAGAACGAAAAATCTTTTTTGCCTGCAATCCCTGTTATAATATGTCCCTTTGCATAATCATCATCCGCTAAGTCATCTCTGATTATTAATGTGCCGGGATTTTCAGGGTCATTGGTATTTCTTATATTAATGGGAATGCCTGCTTGCCTCACAGGAAAAACAGCTTCGTCGTGAAGCACTGATGCCCCCATATACGAGAGCTCTCTTAATTCCTGATATGTTATTTTCTCTATTTGCTTAGGGTTTTTTACAATCTTGGGGTCTGCAATTAAAAATCCGGATACATCTGTCCAGTTTTCATATATATCAGCCCCCATTGCACTTGAAATAATAGCTCCCGTAATATCAGAACCTCCCCTTGAAAAGGTCTTTATGCTTCCGTCAGGATAAGAACCGTAAAATCCCGGTATAATTGCTTTGCTCTTTTTGCTTAATACATATCTAAGTTTTTCATTAGTTTTTTCTCTGTTTATTGTACAGTCATAATTGAAAAATATAACATCCTTGGCGTCAACAAAGTCACATTTCAAATAATCAGCCATCAATAATGCGCTTAAATATTCTCCCCTGCTTACAATATAATCCTCGTCACATTTATTGTCTAAATTTTCTTTTATTATTTTGAATTCGTATTCTAAATCTGTACTTAAATTTAATTCTTCTTTAATAAGATTAAACCTGTCTTCTATAATTTTTAAAACAGACCCATAGGGTACTGAATATTTTATATGAGCATATGTGAGATACAACAAATCCGTAATTTTGTTGTCATCCTTAAATCTTTTGCCTGGAGCCGAAACTATAACATATTTTCTTTCATCATTACTTTTAACTATGTCATATACTTTTTTGAACTGCTGGGCATCAGCCAATGAAGTACCTCCAAATTTAGCAACCTTTATCATATTTTCCTCCGCTTAATAATTTAACTTTTTAACAATATCACAAAGAAATATAAATGTCAATATATTTAATACATGTGTATTCATTATGCAAACATACGCAGTGAAAATCATTTTCACCGATACATTATATTATTTATTTTGCCTGTTCATTCTGTAAGCCGTCTTATAAACATTAAAAATACGCTGACTGTTATTAGGAATCACATAGTTGATTATACAAAAAAAAGCGGCATGAGAGCAAAGAGGCTCTCAGACGCTTAACATAATTCAATCTGCTATATATTATTATTTTAATATCTTTTTCATGTTAACAGCTTCTTCAAAGTGTTCCTTTGGATATTCAACAGTGACAACCGCAGTATGGTCATTAAATTTTGGATTGCGCACCTTAATTACTTTTGCACCGCATACAACTTTCACGTATCTATCCACAGCTTCAACCGTATCTCCCGTATTTGGAAGCGGATAGTATTCGTACGGAAATGAAAGAGAAGCGTTAATATCGCTATAAGTATAGTCCTTTATATAAATTGCAAGTCCGAGACATGCAGAGATGCACATCCCGCAAGCAATGCATGTCTCGGACTTGCAATTT
>DCDU01000142.1 GCA_002316585.1 Firmicutes bacterium UBA1047
TCTTCCTTCTTTTGCCGAGCCTCCTGCTGAATTACCTTCAACAATGCAAATTTCACTGAGAGCAGGGTCTTTCTCCGAGCAGTCTGCTAATTTACCCGGAAGTGCCATTCCCTCAAGAGCACCCTTTCTCCTTACTAAATCTCTTGCTTTTCTTGCGGCATCCCTTGCTCTTGCGGACCTTAAAGCTTTTTCGACTATTATTTTAGCGGTTTTTGGATTTTCTTCGCAATATGCGCTTAAGGCTTCTCCCGTAATACTGTCAACTATTCCCCTTACATCGCTGTTTCCAAGCTTAGTCTTAGTCTGACCTTCAAATTGAGGATTTGTTATTTTTATTGAAAGTATAGCTGTAATACCTTCTCTTATGTCTTCTCCGGTAATTGCCACATCATTTTCTTTTATTAAATTTGTTTTCTTTGCATAATCATTTATAACACGTGTCAAGGAAGTTTTAAATCCGACTAAATGTGTTCCCCCCTCAATAGTGTTGATATTATTTACAAATGAGAATATATTTTCATTGTAAGAATCCGTATACTGCATTGCAAGTTCTACGATTACCTTGTCTTTATTTCCTTCCGCATAGATTATATCTTCATGAAGAGGTTCTTTTTTGGTATTTAAGAAATGAACAAATTGTTTTATACCGCCCTCATAATGAAAATCTTCTTTTATGTTGTTTCTTTTATCTTCAAATATTATTTTTATTCCCTTGTTTAAAAATGCAAGCTCTCTCAATCTGTGCTTAACTGTTGTAAAATTGAAATCCAAGGTATCAAATATTGTCGAATCGGGAAGAAAAGCGATTGTTGTCCCTGTTTCTTTTGTTTTGCCTAATAATTCTACCTCTGTCTTTGTAATACCTCTTTCAAATCTTTGTCTGTATCTCTTGCCGTTCCAGTTTACTTCCGCCACCAAATAATCAGAAAGAGCATTTACGCATGAAACACCGACACCATGAAGTCCGCCTGACACCTTATATGCATCGTTGTTAAATTTACCTCCTGCATGCAGAACCGTCAAAACTGTTTCTAATGTTGATTTTCCTGTTTTTTTATTTGTTTCAATGGGAATACCTCTTCCATTGTCTACAACCTCGACTGAATTATCTTCATTGATTGTTACTTTTATAGTATCGCAATATCCTGCCAATGCTTCATCAATACTATTATCAACAACTTCATAAATCAGCTGATGCAGCCCTCTTTCCCCTGTAGAGCCAATGTACATTCCCGGCCTTTTTCTTACAGGCTCTAACCCTTCAAGCACTTGAATCTGATCTGCGCCATAATGAATGTTATTTTTATCTGTCACCATTTAATTCTCCTCTAATTTGAAATGTTTCCTATTTTTCCCTCGTTTATATAAAAAACTTTTTTATTAAAATTTTTAGTTAAAATACTTAAATCGTGATCATCCGTACCGGTAATTATTGTTTGTATACCTTTAATATGCTCAATAAGATAACTTTTTCTCTTATTATCAAGCTCAGATAATACGTCATCCAATAATAAAATAGGATATTCACCTACTTCTTCCTTGATTATTTTTATTTCAGCAAGCTTTAATGCAAGAATTGCAGAGCGCTGCTGTCCTTGGGAGCCAAAATATTTGCATTCCCTTTCATTGATTTTTATTAATATATCGTCCTTATGGGGTCCGTAAAGTGAAGTTCCTCTTAAAACTTCATTGTTAAAATTATTGTTTATTTTCTCATAAAAGTTTTTTTTAACTTCTTCCTTGTCTGTAATGCATCCGATGTTGCTTGAATAAATTATATCTAAATTTTCCTTGTTCCCTGATATATTGGAATAAATATTTGCTGCATATTTTTTTAATTTCATAATATATTCGTTCCTATACAATGAAATTTCTGTTCCTAAATTTACCAAATAATCATTCCAAATACTGATTATATCATTATTTTTATATTTAGTATGATAATTTTTTAATATCAAGTTTCTTTCGGATGTAACCTTTTTATATTTATTCAGCAAATATTTATATTTAGGTTTTATTTGTGAAATATCAATGTTAACAAACTTACGCCTTTCAACAGGACTTCCCTTAATAATTTTCATATCATCGGGAGTGAAAATAACATTATTTAATATACCTATCATTTCTGATGTTTTATCAAGTTTCACTCCGTTTATAAAAACTAATTTCTTTTTATTTTTTTCCAATATTATTTCTATTTTTATGTTGTAATTATTTTTGAAAAGGTGAATTTCAATGGAACTTTTATTTTCAAAAAAATTAATTAATTCATTCTCGCTGTTTAGTCTGAAGGTCCTTCCTATGGAAGCAATATAAATAGATTCCATAAGATTTGTCTTTCCGTGACCATTGTCTCCAATAAAAATATTAAGAGAATTATTTAATTCTGCTTCTGCTTCTTTAAAATTTCTATAGTTTTTAATTATAAGTTTATTTACTATCATTATTCCTCTTCAATTAATGATTACTATGTAAATACGGGGACATTCCTTCATGGACTGACC
>DCDU01000161.1:0-5072 GCA_002316585.1 Firmicutes bacterium UBA1047
ATAATCAAAAAAGGTATACAAGAAGCTAACGGTAAAAGCATAATCAGTATAATGGCTTTGGGAGCAATGAAAGGCGATGAATTAGTTATTATAACTAAGGGCTCCGACGAGGACAAGTGCATTGCTGAATTGACTAACTTATTAGAATTTATGGAAGAAGAAGAATAGAAGGAGGGTTTATACCCTCTTATTTATGTTAAAATGTATGGGGATACACCTTCAATATAGGGTTAATCTCTGCGGGATAGAAGGAATGTCCACCAAATATGCGGCAAGTCAACCGCAGCCTCAGTTCTCGGAATATTCGATCATAGAAGCAATTTTTGGGGAACTTAGACTGCGCATTTAAAATACGGGAGAGAAGAATGGAAAATAAGGTTTTAGCTATTGTTGACGGAAGAGAAATAAAGGAATCAGATTTAAACAATTTAATTAAAAATTTAGGACAAAATGCAGCATACTTTCAGGGAGAAGAAGGAAGAAAAAAACTAATTGACGAGTTGGTAATGCATGAGCTTATGTATTCGGATGCAGTCGAAAAAAAATTAGAAAATGAAGAAGAATTTGTTGAAGTATTTAACAGCATGAAAAAATCAATGCTTCAGCAGTATAATTTAAGAAAGATGTTCAACACAATCACAATATCCGATGAAGAATTGAAGGATTTTTATGAAAAGAACAAGTATTTATATAATAGACCTGAAATGGTTAAAGCAAGCCACATTTTAGTTGATACCGAAGAAAAAGCAAATGAAATATTGGAAGATATAACAGACGGATTGTCATTTGAAGATGCTGCGGCTCAATATTCAAGCTGCCCTTCTAAACAAAACGGAGGAGATTTAGGACAATTCGGAAAGGGTCAAATGGTAAAGGAATTTGAAGATGCTGTATTTTCTATGCATGCAGGGGAAATAAGCGCACCCGTAAAAACACAGTTCGGATATCACATAATAAAACTTACCGAGCACATGCCTGCCAAAAGCGCAGAATTCGAAGAAGCTTACCAAGAAGTGAGAGATAACTTTTTTGCCGTAAAGCAAGAAAATGTATATAAAGACAAAAAGGACGATTTAGCTAAAAAGTATGATGTAGTAATATTTGAGTAATTTTAATTTATTGACAATATGGACATCACAATATATAATTATATCAAATTAAATATCGGTATTTTGGTAACAATTGTTTTAATAGGGAAAACAGATAAGCTGTTACAGCCCCCGCTACTGTGAAAGGTGATAATGCTCGATACCACTGTGCTATGCATGGGAAGGAGAGTGTTAGGTGAACCGAAAGTCAGGAGACCTGCCAAGATATGTTTTTGCAGATTTTCGGGAGGATTATCTAAAATAATTATTTATGTTATAATAAGTGTTTTTTTGCTTCCGTAAATTCGGAAGCTTTTTTAATGAAATTAAAAACTGGGTTTTGAATTATTTGGGGATTGAATTCGAGGAGGTTATTAAATGAACGTTATAAAAAGAGACGGAAGATTGATAGAATTTGACAAAAGCAAAATATCAGATGCAATACTTAAGGCAATGAGCCATACTTCTATGGGACAAGACATAGCAATTGCAAAACAAATCGCACAGGAAATAACAGATGAAACCAATGAAACAATTTCTGTGGAGGATATACAGGATTTAGTTGAAAGTAAGCTTATGGCAAGTCAAAGAAAAGATGTGGCCAAAGAATATATAATTTACAGAAATAAAAGAAATATTGCCAGAGGAAGAAAGCAATATGATATATATATGGATATAGTCAATGCGGTTCCTAATGATGTTACAAGAGAAAATGCAAATATGAACGCAGATACTCCCGCAGGCATGATGATGAAATTTGCCAGTGAATCTTCAAAGCCCTTTGTTGACGATTGTCTTTTGTCAGAAAAATCAAAATACTATGTTGAAAATAATTACATACATGTGCATGATAAGGATTATTATCCTACAAAATCTCTTACATGCTTGCATCATCCCTTGGATTATATTTTAAAAAACGGGTTCAGGGCGGGGCACGGGTCCAGCAGACCTGCTAAGCGCATAGAAACAGCTTCTATAATAGGATGCATATCAATGGAGCAAATACAGAATGAAATGCACGGAGGACAATCAATACCTGCCTTTGATTTTTATTTGGCGCCTTACGTAAAGCTTACCTACAAGGAGGAAATACGTAAAATAGAGGAACTTTTAGATATTGATTTAAGCAGGCTTTATGATATCGAGATAGAGGATTATATTGAAAAACCCTTAAAAGGACTTGAAGGGGATTTAAGATACATCCAGCAGTCGGTAAATAATACCGTGAAACGCGTTCATCAATCAATGGAAGCATTTATCCACAACATGAACACTATACATTCAAGAGGCGGCAATCAGGTTGTTTTCAGCTCTATAAACTACGGTACAGATATCAGTGCCGAAGGAAGATGCATAATAAGAGAGCTCTTGACTTCAACCTATAGGGGTGTTGGAAATGAAGAAACACCTATTTTTCCTATACAGATATGGAAGAAAAAAAGAGGCGTAAACTATCTGCCTGATGACAGAAACTATGATTTATATAAATTCTCCTGCAAAGTCACGGCAAAAAGATTTTTCCCTAATTACTTAAACTTGGATGCTACGTACAACGTGCACGAAGATTGGGATGAAAATGACCCTCGCAGATTTGAAAAAGAGGTTGCGACCATGGGCTGCAGGACAAGGGTTTTTGAAAACAGACATGGCATGAAAACATCCATAGGCAGGGGAAACCTGTCTTTCACAACTATTAATATAGTTAAACTTGCATTGGAATGCATGGATATAGAAAATTCAGCAGAAAAGAAAAGAGAGTTCTTTAAAAAACTTCATAAATGCATAGACGCAGCTGCGGAACAGCTTTATGACAGATATGTGTTCCAGTGTACCGCAATAAAGAAGCAATTTCCTATGCTTATGTCGGGAATGTGGCTTGAAAGTGAAAAGCTGAAGCCTAATGACAAAGTCGAAGATATATTGAAGCATGGTACATTGGGAATCGGGTTTATCGGTTTGGCCGAAGCATTGATAGCATTGACGGGAAAGCATCACGGCGAAGATGATAAAGCTCAGGAGCTTGGTATTGAAATTGTTGAATATATGAATAAAAAGATAAAGGAAAAGTCGGATTATTACGATTTGAATTACAGTTTGCTTGCAACACCCGCAGAAGGCTTAAGCGGAAGATTCATAAAAAAAGACAGAAAGCAATTCGGGGATATTTCGCATATTACCGATAAGGAATACTATACAAACAGCTCGCACGTGCCTGTTTGGTATAAATGCTCAATAGAGCATAAGGCTAAAATCGAAGCTCCATATCATGAATATGAAAAGGGAGGTCATATATTTTATGTGGAGCTTGACGGTGACGCCACACATAACCCGTCAGCCGTTATGCAGACTGTTGAATTGATGGATATGTACAATATGGGATACGGCTCGGTCAACCATACCAGAAACAGATGTAAGGTCTGCGGATATGAGGATGCCTCGGACAATTTGAAAATATGCCCTGAATGCGGAAGCAAAGACATTGATACAATTCAGAGAATAACGGGGTATCTTGTTGGAGGAGTAGACAGCTGGAACAATGCAAAAAAGGCAGAATTGAAAGACAGGGTGAAACACAATTGAGCGGCAAATTTCTTTATGTAGCCGATATTGTGGAAAACACCATAGTAGACGGCATAGGTTTCAGAACCTCTCTCTATTTAAGCGGGTGTGACATAGGATGTGAAGGATGTCATAATAAAGAACTTTGGGACATTAATTCAGGACATGCTATGGAAATTGACGAAGTTTTTGAAAAAATTACGGGAAGCTTTACAAACATTACCTTTATAGGCGGTGAGCCCATGATGCAGGCAGAGCCCCTTACTGTATTGGCAGAAAAAATCAAAGCTTATACCCGTAAGGATATTTGGATATACAGTGGACACACTTACGAAGAGATACTTCATAATAAAGAATATTCTAAGCTGTTAAAATTATGTGACGTATTAGTTGACGGAAAGTTTTACAAAAGTTATTTTCAAAACAATCTAAGGTTCAAAGGTTCAACAAATCAAAGGATTATAGATGTAAAAAAATCGTTGGATAAAAATAAGATAGTTCTTTGGAGTGATGAATCGGATTTTAATATATAAGGCAATACCTTAACCATAAGCCCTGCATAGTCAGGGCTGAATTCATATCTAAAGATTATAACTTATTTTTATATGCGCCTTAATCCTGATGAAATTGTTTCATTATTCATTGCAATTTACCTATGATATAATTATTGTGAAATGAAAAATAAATAACAATGAGGTATTTTATGAAAAAATTTAGTTTTATCAGTATCATATTGGTGCTTATGCTGATATTGGCTGTAGGATGCACGGCTGAGCAACCTGCTCCTCAGGAGCCGGGCAATAATGAAGAACAGGCAGAAACACCGGATGTTTCGGAAGCTAAAAATGAATTTAAACCACAGATATTATTTAACGGATCATCAACTTTAGCTCCCGTTATGGCTTCAATTTCCACTAATTTTATTGAAGGTTTCGTAACATGGGACAAGGTTGATGCATCATTTCCTGAAGAAAACATTGCAATATATGTATCGGCAGGAGGTTCGGGACAAGGAGTTAAATCTGTTATAGACAAAACAAGCGATTTTGGTATGGTTGCAAGAACTGTTAAGGATTCTGAAAAAGAACAGCTTCCTGAACTTAAAGAATTTACGGTTGGTATTGATGCTTTGACAATAGGCGTTAATCCAAACAATCCTGTTTTATCGGCTAAGGACGACTTAACAAAAGATGAAATTGTAAAAATATTTTCCGGTGAATACAAAACCTGGAAAGACTTAGATTCATCTCTTCCTGACAAAGAAATTATTGTTGTTACAAGAGATATCGGCGGCGGTGCTCATGAAGTTTTCCAGTCAAAGATAATGGGAGATGTAGATGTTAAGGCTGATGCCATACAGGCACCGTCAATGGGAGCATTGGTTACAAAAATAATTGAAAACGAATATGCCATCGGTTATGCATC
>DCDU01000161.1:5129-8896 GCA_002316585.1 Firmicutes bacterium UBA1047
GATGTTAAGGCTGATGCCATACAGGCACCGTCAATGGGAGCATTGGTTACAAAAATAATTGAAAACGAATATGCCATCGGTTATGCATCATTTGGCGTTGTTAATCAAAATGCGGGGAAAGTATCCACAATAAAGGTTGACGGGGTTGAAGCAACTAAAGAAAATATCATAAATGGCTCATACATAATTCAAAGACCGTTAATAGCTATTATAAACGGAGAACTGACTGCTCCGCAGCAAGCATTTATGGATTATGTAATGAGTGCAGAAGGAATGGAAGTAATAGAATCAATGGGCTTTGTGCCTGTAAAATAGGTAAGAACACACACCTTTCTCCCGCATATGTCATCCTGAGCAATGGCGAAGGATTTCAATGAATCTTCATGCGGGAGTTTTTTAAGGAGTAATTATGAAAGACCACAGAGAGAATATTTTTCGCATAATAATTACCATTGGAGCAATGCTGTCAAGCGTCTTGGTTCTTTTGGTGTTTTTTTATATACTAAAGGAAAGCATTCCGTTTTTTAAGGAAGCAAAATTCAGCGATTACATTTTGGGTGATTCCTGGAGCCCGTTGAGCTCTAAACAAAGCTACTCTTTTCTTCCCATGATATTAGCTACTTTGTATATATCATTCTTGGCTATAATAATTGCAACACCTTTAAGCGTAGGCTGTTCTCTGCTTTTAAGCTTCAATGCACATAAGAAGCATACAAGGATAATACTGTCGTTTATTGATATGATAGCCGGCATTCCTTCCGTAATTTTCGGGTTTTTAGGATTGGTAATCCTTGTTAAATTCTTAGAAAAAAATTTAAATATGGTGACCGGCGAAAGTGTGCTTGCAGGCGGAATACTGCTATCCGTAATGCTTTTTCCATACATAGTTACGGGATGCACGGAAACATTTATCAAGGGCAAAAAAATCTATTATGCAGCTTCACAATCGTTAGGGGTGTCAAAGTGGTATACAATGAGAAAGATAATGCTTCCTTTTGCGGCAAATTCAATATTTGTCAATATGCTTTTGGCATTTGGAAGGGCAATCGGTGAAACAATGGCAGTAATGATGGTCGCGGGAAATTCCCCAATATTTCCCAAGCTTCTTGGGAGAGCTGAAACAATTCCATCCCTGATAGCTCTTGAAATGGGAACGGCAACATATAAAAGCATTCACTACTCTTCCTTATATGGAGCAGGGCTCATTTTAATAATTATTATATTGATTATTCAATTGCTTGCATATATGCTTAATAAGACGGGAATGAGGCGTTTCTGATGAAATTAAAAGATTTGCTATTTAAATTATGGGTTATTTTTTCAGGAATAATAATTATATCTGTAACCATGGGATTGTTTTTATATCTTTTGTACAAAGGTATCGGAGTTGTTTCGCCGGAATTTATTTTTGACTCTCCAAAGGGTATACCACTTGGCAGGTCGGGAGGAATCTTTCCTGCAATTATCGGCTCTCTTATGTCCGGGTTAATATCAGGGCTTTTGGGAGGCTTATTGGGATTATGTACTGCTGTTTATCTTACATTTTATTGCTATAGTGAAATAATCAGAAAATATATTCTGCTTGCACTTCAATGCTTGGCAGGAATTCCATCTGTTGTAATAGGGCTATTCGGGTATACCTTTTTAATAGTGGGACTCGGGATGAATAAAAGCCTCCTCAGTGCGTCTATTACACTTACAATCATGATTATTCCATTTATTGCAATTCGCATGAAGAAAGCATTGGAGGAAACATCAAAGGAGCAGTATATCAGCTCACTCAGCTTAGGTATTCCCAAGGGTTACACAATAGTTAAATTAGTTATTCCAAATGCATTCAAATATATAATGACATCGCTTGGTCTCGGAATAGTATTTGCCATGGGAGCAACAGCACCGATAATGTTTACGGGGGCTGTAATAATATCCAATGTTCCCGGTAAACTGACAGACCCCTTCATGGCATTGCCTTATCACTTATATATTTTGGTAAATGAAGGATTGTCTGTTGAAATGGCTTATGGGACTGCCTTTGTTCTGATTGTTGTTGTGCTTGCAATAAATATAATCTGCCACTTTATCGGTAGCTATGAGGATATGTAAATGACTGTTAAAACAGATAATTTAAGTGCGAATTACGGGAATAAAAAGGTATTGAAAAATATAAATATTGATTTTGAGAAAAATAAAATAACCGCAATAATAGGTCCTTCCGGCTGCGGCAAGTCAACATTTTTAAAAACCTTGAACAGAACTCTTGAAGAATATGGAGGAAAAGCAGATGGAGATATTTACTTAAACAATGTAAATATTATGGATATACCTATTCAGGAACTGAGAAACAAAATAGGAATGGTTTTCCAAACTCCTGTGGTATTTCCGTTTTCAATATACAAAAATATGACTTACGCTCCAATTTATTACGGCGAAAAAAATAAAGAAAAATTGCGGGAAATTGCCGTTAAATATTTAAAAAAAGCAGGATTATACGAAGAGGTCAAGGGTGATTTAAGCATGCAGGCTTCAAAGCTTTCCGGAGGGCAGCAGCAGCGCTTGGTAATTGCAAGGTGCCTTACGGTAAATCCCGAAGTAATCCTTTTGGATGAGCCCTGCTCTGCATTGGATATTAAGAATACGGCAAATATTGAGAAGCTGCTTTTAGATATAAAGAAAGAATATACAATTATTATTGTTACTCATAACTTAGCTCAGGCTAAACGAATTGCCGATTATGTAATTTACATGGAGGACGGAGCCATAATAGAAACAGGAACGCCTGATGAAATATTTAATTCCCCTGTTGATTCACGGACAAAAGAATATATAATGTATATGAAGAATTAGGAGGCAGCATGATAAATATAAAGGTACCGGGAAGATGTGATTATTCAATAGAAAATATAGTGTTCGACTATAACGGAACTATTGCCGTAAACGGTAAAATCACACCATCTGCTAAAGAAAAGCTGTCTATCCTATGCAATATGGCAAATGTATATGTGCTTACCGCCGACACATACGGTTCTGCGGCCATGGAATGCCAAGATTTAAATTTAATTTTAAAAACCTTTCCAAAGGATAATGCAGCAGATTATAAAGCGGAAACAGTCAATGAATTAGGAAAAGATAAAACCGCATGTTTCGGCAACGGATATAATGATATAAAGATGTTTGAAGCTGCGGTTCTTTCGGTTGCAGTCCTTGAAAAGGAAGGAATGTGCTCTAAGCTTCTGGCAGAATCCGATATAATGGTCAAGTCAATAGAAGACGGAATTAATTTGTTGCTTAACCCAAATGCGCTGATTGCTACATTGAGAGGATAAAATGGTTTAGACATCTGTTACTATTCACAGCGAAAATCTTCTTATTGAAGTATAAGGGCGTCAGCCCATTGTCATTCTGAACCGAAGGTGAAGAATCTCCTAAGGAACGTTTATACAATGGGATTCTTCGGCTACGCCTCAGAATGACTGTGAATAGTAACAGACATCTGTATTTTTGATAAAATTGATAATAAAAATTTCTTGCTAAAACTATAAATTTGTGATAACATATTTTAATGATATTGCGGATGTGGCGGAATTGGCAGACGCGCACGGTTCAGGTCCGTGTGGGTAACACCGTGCAGGTTCAAATCCTGTTATCCGCATCAGAAGATTAGGTCAAAATAGATACAGGGCTGAAAAGGCCAGTGTTTATGCGGTCTTGCGAGGGTTTTGAATGAAAAATTCAAGGCCCTCGTTTTTTATTTAATAGGAAAGTTCTCA
>DCDU01000065.1 GCA_002316585.1 Firmicutes bacterium UBA1047
CCAAAGCTGAAAAATCTGTATTCCCTCTCCACAGCCTCACGGTATGCTTTCATAATATTTTCTTTTCCTGCCAATGCGCTTACTAACATAATCAAGGTTGATTCGGGAAGGTGGAAATTTGTTATCAAAGAATCCACCGCTTTATATTTATAGCCCGGATATATGAAAATATTTGTCCATCCCTTTTGGGCTTTCACATTTCCTTCGTTATCAGCGATTGTTTCCAATGTCCTGACACTGGTAGTTCCAACAGAAATAACTTTGTGCCCTGTTTGTTTGGCAAGGTTTATTTTATTTGCTTCACTTTCATTCAGCTCATAGTATTCCGAATGCATTATATGCTCATCTATATATTCGGACTTAACAGGTCTGAAAGTTCCAAGTCCTACGTGTAAGATAAGTTTAGCTATATTAACTTTCTTTTCTTCTATGTCCCTCAGCAGCCTGTCATTAAAGTGAAGACCTGCCGTCGGAGCGGCAGCAGAGCCTAAATGTTCTGCATAAATTGTCTGATATCTGTCCCTATCCTCCAATTTCTCGTGTATGTACGGAGGCAGCGGCATCTCGCCTAATTTATCCAATATTTCTTCAAATATTCCCTCATACTGAAATTCGATAATTCTATTGCCTTCTTCAAGAATGTCAACAATTTTCCCTGTAAGCAAATTCTCTTCAAAGATAATTTCCGCCCCAAGCCTTGCTTTTTTCCCGGGTTTCACTAATGTTTCCCATCTGTTGTCATCTATTCTCTTAAGCAAAAGAAATTCAACTACAGCCTTGGTATCCTTTCTTGTTCCGAATAATCTTGCGGGAAGAACCTTAGTATCATTGATAACTAAACAGTCCCCTTCATTTAAATATTCAATTATGTCATAAAAATGCCTATGTGATGTTTCTCCTGTTTCTTTGTCTAAAACCAAAAGTCTTGAATGGTCTCTTTCCTTAATTGGTGTTTGGGCTATGAGACTTTCGGGCAAATCGTAATAAAAATCACTTGTTTTAAAGTTTGTCATTTAATAGTTACTCCGGTATAATAGTGTTGTAATATTTCGTCATAGGAATATCCTTCCTCAGCCATTTGTTTAGCTCCGTACTGACTCATCCCTATTCCGTGTCCCCAGCCTCTTCCTTCAAAATTATACTGCTCCGAATCAGTGTCTGCTATGTTGACACCCTTTGAACTTATGAAGGCTAATTTTTCTCGGCTTATTTTTTTCGTTCCGTCATCAGTTATGGCATACTTACCCATAACACTTCCTATTTCAGGCTTTATTTCATTGCCTGATTCTTCTGTTTCTTCTGTTTCTTCCTCTGTTATTAAATCGAGTATGCCTCCCCTTGAGGGAATTTCTGTTTCCTCACTTCCAATTACCGAAAAATATTCGGTTATAAAATAAAATGAATTTCCGTTTCCGATTGAAAACCAAGAGCTTTTTAATCCCAAAAGAAGCCTTGCATTTTCTTTCTTATATGAAATTTCCCCCGCATCGGTCAAAAATATACATTCTAATACCCTGTTGTTTTCAGAAACCTTCTTTATTTGAATTCCGTACACTTCATCCACATTATTGCCGTCAAGGTTTAAAAGTCTTACTATATCTTCCTTGTAATATGTAGTTTGCCACGTTGTATGAGGAGATCCCGAATTATCCGAAAATTCATCATTTACCCCTCTCAGGTAGGGCAGATTCTCAAACCATACATTTTCCGAATCTTCTGTCAAGCCTCCGCTGGTTGAATGATAAAATGCCTGAATCAATTCATTGTCGTAATAAATCATTTCACCCTCGGTATCATTGACAGCCTTGGTTGTGGATGTTTTTTCATAATCATAGCCCATGTAAACCTGACTGTTTTGATTGTCTTCCATATCGTAATTCTGCCTCGGCTTAATGCTCCAAACAGCATATGTCCTTGCAGCCAAAGCCTGGGCTTTGAGTGCCTCAATTCCCCAGGACGAGGGAATTTCATTGGGAACAACTCCGTACAGGTAATTTTCAAGCTCCACATAATTTATTGTCAGAAGCTTAAAATCCTCAATAATCTTTAATGTTATTTTTCCTCTGTAAGCTCTGTTGTCAACCTTAATCATTTCATATTCTTCAGTTTCGTTGTATGAAGAAAAGTAAACAGGCATGTCCTTTTCATACATAAAAACAGGTTTATTTTTGTTATATGCAATTATATTTTCTAAATTGCCGTTGATTGATTCCGCAGTATAACCTTCATCATTTAATTCATCAACAAATTTTTCCGAAGATTTTTTATCTGTAAAGTTCCCGCTGCAGACAATGTACCCCTTTTCAATCAAATAAGGATAAAACTCTCTGTCGAATTCTTCCTTCAGCTCTTCAGCCGCATCATTTGCTTCTTCAAATGAAGAATAAATTTCGTCCCGCAATACAGCATGATAAGGACCGAAGATGGCTTGACTGTTGTCGGTAATATAATAATTAGCCGTATAATATGTATCAATCCGCAAATTCAGATTATTATCAAGGCTGAACAACTTGCCTTCTTCATCATACAAGGTAATTTCATCATATCCTTCAAA
>DCDU01000131.1:0-1097 GCA_002316585.1 Firmicutes bacterium UBA1047
ATTGTTGCTGATAATAATATTACAACATTGATGATTACTCACAACATAAGTTCAGCCTTAGACATGGGTACACGCACTATTATGATGGATTCAGGAAGTATAGTGTTGGACTTAAGAGATGAAGAAAGAAAAAAAGCAACAGTTCAAACATTGCTTTCTAAATTTAACTAAGTGTCCGAATAGGATATCCACGGGGATACACAACCGTCCCCGTCGGGTTTCCTCGTTGGACTTCGGTCATTCCAAGTACAGCCGAGAAACTTTCTGTTAATCAGTATAAATAAATATTTCTTCCTTTCCGCAACCGGGGCAAATTACTGTAACTTTATAGCTGTGCATTGACAGTATTTTTACATCGGTGCATTGGCTTGCGTTTTCGTCCTTGCCTTTAAATTTAGCTTTCTTTGAAGCTTCTTCTCCTTTTGCATAGGTGTAATAATATTTTTTCCCGCAATTTTCACATCTGCGTCTTCCTTTTATCGCTATCATAACTTCACTCCTTACTACCCTATTATATGTTACAACAGACAACTAAGAAAAATGATAAAAATGTTAGTGAACATCTTTATCATTTTTCAGCTATCGTGATGTGTAACTATTATATTAATTTGAGATAATAATATCAAGTTTTTTCATTGTAATAATAAAAAGAAGATGGTATCATCTATATAGATTCAGTATAGGAGGCTTTTATGGATTGGATTTGCGAAAATAAGGATTTGAAAAACAATGAATTGGTGAACCTTAAGTCAGAGGGCGATTTTCTTTTGCTGAAGGAAAACGTTGAGGAAGGTTATTTGCTGACTCCTGTTGTTGAAACGGACAAGTTTACCGAAATAACACCTTCATGGAATTCAAGAACAAGCAAAGACAGCTCAGTGGAGCTTTTTATTAAGCTTAGAGTTGAAAATGAATGGACTGATTTCGTAAGCTATGGCATATGGTCAACCGACGGATTTAACAAAGGAATTAAAGAGAGAGAAAAGTATGAATTAATAAGAGTTTCCGAAGACAGAATATTTGTAAATGATGGTAAGTACGGCGATGCTGTCCGAATAAAGGTTGTTTTAAGAGGAAATAATCCTAAGCTGAAATTA
>DCDU01000131.1:1342-3735 GCA_002316585.1 Firmicutes bacterium UBA1047
AATATTCCGCTGATTTCACAGCTTGCCAGCGGTCATATTCACAGCAATTCCATATGCAGTCCCACATCACTTACCATGATTTTAAAATTCCACGGCAAGGATGTAAATCTTGACCGGGTTACAAGAGGAACTTTGGATTCAGGAAACGAGGCATACGGGAACTGGCCCCAAAATGCTGCATTTGCCGGAGAGCAGGGAATGAGAGCGTACACTAAGAAATGCAAGAGCATAAATCCCGTAAAAAACTTCATCAGTAAGGGTATTCCGGTGGTTGCATCTGTTGTATCACAGGAAAAGGAAGCATTGGAAGGTGCCAACTCCGCATTTCCTCACGGTCATTTGATGGTTGTCGCAGGATTTGAAATTAAGGACGGAATTGAATACATAGTGGTAAATGACCCGGCTGCAAATTCTGATGCGGAAGTAAGAAAGTATTACAAGCTGAACCAATGGGTTAATGTTTGGAGACACTATATTTATGCAGTAACAAAGCAATAAAACTTAACATTGAACAAGTTAAGAACTGTGTCATTCTGAAGGCTTGCCTGAAGAATACAGCGTCAAAATGATATAAATAGGGTTTATCAATAGTTAGGGGATTAATTCATAAAAGAACTAATCCCCTAAGTGTTTTTATTATAAATTTATTTCCATCAAATATGATGCTAATTCTGTGTCTCCGCTATAGTGTGCCTTTGCCTGGACTAACAAATCATTCAAATCACCGAAGTGAGGCAGGTGTGTCAGAATAAGCTTTTTAACATTTGCATTTTCCGCAAGCATTCCTGCTTGGGAACTGTTTAAATGTCCTGTTTTTGTACCGTCCATATCAGCATAAAAGCTGCATTCGCAAATCAATAAATCGGAACCGTCAAAAAATTCTGTCAAATTTTTAAAATAAGAAGTATCCGAAGTAAATGAAAATATTTTATCGCCGCATCTTATTTTTACACTGTATGCTTCCACAGGGTGGACATTTTTAATAAAGCTTATTTCAAAAGGTCCAAGGACTATATTGCTGTCGGCATTAAAGCTTACTCCATAAGTGTAATCTTCCCATTTAAGCAGCTTGAAAAACTCTCCCTCCGGCGCATAAATCGGAAGGGGCTTATTGATTTCGCCTAACTGTGTTTTTATTTGCCTTGCATATTGCAATGGACCTATATCGCAGCAATGGTCATAATGGTAATGTGTTATTAATGCGGCATCAATATATTTAATATCCGTAACTTTTTGCAGGGAGTTTACAACTCCGCTGCCGCATTCCAGCAAAAGCTTATAATTATCATGTTCTATTAAATACCCCGAGGTTGCTTCTCCTGCCTTTGGGAATCCTCCCCAATGACCGATTATTGTTATTTTCATAAAGCCTCCTATGCATTTATGAACTGTGAATTGTATAATCCGGCATAGATACCTTTTTTATCTAAAAGCTCCTGATGTCTTCCTTTTTCCTGTATTCCCTTGTCTGTCAATATAATAATTTCATCTGCATTTTTAATAGTTGATAATCTGTGTGCCACAACAACCGTAGTACGTCCCTTTGATAATTCCTCCAAGGATTTTTGTATCAGCAGCTCCGTAGCATTATCAAGAGCTGAGGTTGCTTCATCCAATATTAGTATGGGCGGATTTTTAAGGAATACTCTTGCTATTGAAATTCTTTGCTTCTGTCCCCCGGATAACTTAACTCCTCTTTCTCCCACATATGTGTCATAGCCCTCGGGCAAAGACATTATTAAATCGTGGATGTTAGCTTTTTTTGCTGCTTCATAAACTTCTTCTTTTGTTGCATCATATCTTCCGCATTGAATATTTTCGAAAATTGTTCCTGTAAACAGGAATACATCCTGCTGCACAATTCCTATATTCTTTCTGAGGGATCTGCGTGTGAATCCTCTGATATCTATGTTGTCAATAGAAATACTTCCGTCCTCTATTTCGTAAAAGCGGGGTATTAAGTGGCAAAGGGTAGTTTTGCCGCCTCCCGAAGGTCCTACAAAAGCAACTGTCTTGCCTGCATCTATATCAATGGTTATGTCTTTTAATATTTCATTATTATTATCATAAGCGAAGGTTACATTATTGAAATTTATGTCGCCCTTTACAGTATAAATATCCTTGGCGCCGGGGTCGTCTCTTTCTATTTCTTTATCCATTATTTCAACAAATCGTTTAAATCCAGAGGTTCCTGATTGATACTGTTCAACAAAGTTTATCAGCTTTCTTATGGGGTTTAAAAAGTTGCCTATATACAGTAAAAATGCGGCAAAGTCGCCGAAATTAATCCAGCCCTTAAAAAAGAATATGCCGCCGGCGCTTAAAACCACAATATTTAAAAAGTCAATTATAAATGATGAGCCCACATGAAATTCTGCCATTACTTTATATGC
>DCDU01000113.1:0-237 GCA_002316585.1 Firmicutes bacterium UBA1047
AATCCTTGGGTGTGGGTTATAGAGTTTGAAAGGGTGGAGGTAGAAAATGAATAGATTAACGAAACTTATAGATGACGGATTGGATGAAATATATTTTGAAGTGCCAAGTGATAGAGAAGGTCTATATAACATAGTTGATGTAGCAGAATCGCTTGATGATGATGAGAGGGATGAAATACTTTTTAGGATAGCGGAAAGACTTAAAGTTTACGAAGATACAGGATTAGAGCCGGAAGA
>DCDU01000113.1:488-5356 GCA_002316585.1 Firmicutes bacterium UBA1047
CCTTGTAAGGTTGGAGATACAGTTTATCAAATTATGTATGACAGAACAATAGAGAATTACAAGGTGGTTGGCTTTGAAATTGATGAAAGAGGAAAGTTATTTGTAAGAGTTTTAATAGAAAGACCAGCAGCTACTATTAAATTATCTTATCGTAAGGAAGATTTATATTTTACCAAAGAAGAAGCTGAAAAAGCATTGGAGGTATTAGAGAAATGAATTGTAATATCAAATGTGAACATCTAAATGAAAGAAGTAAAAAATGTAAAAAATATAATAAAAATTTAGCCTGGATGAGGTTCAAAGGTAAAGGCATATCGCTTTTTTCTATAGAGAGATGTGATGAGTGTAAAAATGAAGCACGAGAAGAAGCTGAAAAAGTATTAAAGAAGTAAGATATGATAAGTTATAGCAAGATATGGTAAAGTTTGCAGTAGTAGCACTTAAAAATGGTCTATAATGCTAATATTGGATTCTATGTAATTGGGTGCTGATACTTTTTTACCATGACTCCTCCGGCAGAGAGCGTTCGACAAGGGCGCTCTTTTGCTTTATAAATAATTAGATGATGCACGGTTGATGAAAGTGCATAGGGTTTGGGGTGGGCAAAGATTAGAAATGAGGTGAGGTGATGTGAAGAGTAAAGGAAAGCTGACTAATAAGCAAAAGATGTTTGCAGATGAGTATTTGATTGACTTAAATGCTACAAGAGCATACAAAGCAGTTTACAAGTCTATAAAGAGTGATGATGTTGCTGCGGCAGCAGGAACTCGATTGTTAAGAAATGTTAAGGTTGAGGATTATTTGTCGCAAAAGATGAAGGCAAGAGAGAAACGCACTGAAATAACTCAAGATAAAGTGCTAAAAGAGCTTGCTAAGATAGCATTTGCAGACAGTACAGATATTGCACAGGTGGTTGAAAAAGAATACCAAGAGGCAAAATATGATAGCAAAGGTAACTTCATTGAGAATGTCACTCAAAAATATAAGGCAGTCAATATAACACTAACAGAAGAGCTAAGCGATGAATCAAGAGCTGCTATATCACAAATTAAGCAGAGTAAAGACGGAATCGAAGTAAAGCAGCATGATAAAGTCAAAGCACTTGAACTCATCGGAAAGCATTTAGGAATGTTTGTAGATAGAACTGAAGTAGATATAAAGTCGCTCCCTCAAATAGTATTAAAGCGAAGCGGTGATGAAAGTGAGTAATGTCAAAGAAATAGAGATTATTCCAATTTATTATGATTATGTGTTGCAGACTAATTATCCTATTTACATTTTAGTTGGTGGTAGAAACTCCGGGAAGTCTTATTTCATGGAGCAGCTTGCTGTTACTAAAATGCATAATAGCAAGAATTATAAGTTCCTTGTCATAGAAGACGTTGAGGTTAACATCGGAGCAGGTGTTAAGGATGGTATAGAAGGTAGGATTGATGACTTTGAGTACAATCCTGTATTCAAGAGCATAAAGCAGCCGCCATCGATTGAACACTTGTCAACGGGAAGTAGCACTATATTTAAGGGTTATCATAGCAAGAAGCAGCAAAAGCAGGTAAAGTCTTTAAATGAGGTTACAGCCGCTTGGTATGAAGAGGCAGAGAATATAACCTATGAGCAATTTAAAGCCTTAAGAATGCAGTTAAGGGGCGGCAGCCCTGACGATAGGCAGCTATTCCTGACAATGAATCCAATTAATGAGGATGGATTTATCTGCAACTACTTTTTTAAGACTGATCCTGATGTAGTTTACGAAAGATTCCCGGATGGAAGACCTAAAGTATTTGTAAAGAATATCACTGTTGAAATGGAAAATGAACAGGGAATAACAGAAGTAATTGAAATTCCTTGCATGGTTGTTGTTACCACGCATTGGGATAATCCGTATCTATCCAATGAACAGAGAGCTGATATTGAAGAGCTTAAATACACAAATATAGACCTTTATAGAATGCTTGCAGAGGGTAAGTTTGTAAAGGGGCAGGGTGCATACTTTCAGGAGTTTGAAAAGCATATTCATGTTATTAATCCGTACATAGTACCAAGGGAACACAGAATATACCGGGTGCTTGACTATGGTTTAGATAAATTGGCTTGCTATTGGGTTGATGTAGACAATGACGGCAAGCTCAAATGTTACAAAGAGTTATGGGAAAGTGATTTGATTATCTCTGATGCTGCAAAAAGAATACTTGAAAAGACGGCAGATGATGAGAAGATATACAAGACTATTGCTCCGCCGGACCTATGGAACAGGCGGCAGGATACAGGCAAGAGCGCAGCACAGATATTTTCTGAAAACGGAGTACAATTAAGCAAGGCAGACAATAGCATGGAGCAGGGCTGCTTTGACTTGAAAGAGTGGATGAAACCGTATGAAACAAAGGACGAACAGACAGGCAAGGCTATCATGACGGCTGACTTGCAAATGACGTCGAACTGTCCTGAACTTATAAGCAGTATCCAGGGTGTTGTTAAAGATGAAAAGAATCCGAACATCTACTCAAAGGAGCCGCATATATACACGCACTCTGTAGACGCAATAAGGTACCTGGTAGCAGGAAGACCTAAAGCTCCAAGGTTACGCAAGGCTGAAAAGCACTACAATTTTGATTTTGAGAAACCTAAAAAGAATCCATTAGGAAGGGGGAATAAGATTAATGTCATATAACTTAATAATTGTTGTTTTGATTGTCGCAATGCTGATGATTCCAATAGTCGGGTCATTGGTATTTTTTAGTTATCGGCAAGGAATTAAGGACGCAAAAGCCATGAAAGAGGATAAACCTCTAAAGCCTGTTGTTGAGAAGAAAGCCAAGAAGGTGGAGCAGGATAAGGAAATTAAGCGGATGAACACTATTCTTGAAAACATAAATAACTACAACGGCTCGGCTGTCGGTCAAAGGGATGTGAGTAAATGAAGAAAGGTAGTATTAATGCTGCGGAGTTATGGGACCTGTATCAAAAGGGGCTTGACTATATAAACAAAATCAATCTTGTATCTGATACCGATGAATGCCATCGATTCTATTCAGGAGACCAATGGTATGGATTAAAGTCTGATGGTGAAAAAATGCCGATGTTTAATTTCATCAAAGGTGTTGTAAAGTACAAGGTTGCTGTTGTTGCTCAAAATTCAATGTCTGCTGTGTATTCAAATATGGGCGACAAAGAAGAAATCATGATGAAAGCTTGTGAGGCTCTAAATATGCATTTTAATAAAATGTGGGAGCTTGCGAAGATGGACACTCAAGGGTGGAAAATCATCAAAGATTCAGCTATTCAGGGTGACAGCTACATATTTTTTCCCACTGCTGACGTAACTGAAACGCAGATTGTAGATAATGTTAATGTGCTACTTGGCGATGAAAAGAACTCAAACATCCAGGAGCAGCCTTATATCATTATCGTTGAGCGAAAGTTTGTCAATGAAGTTAGGGAAGAGGCTAAAAAATACGGTATTAAAGAAGAGGAAATCGACTTGATTGTTTCTGATGAAGATTTCCAAAATCAATTAGGGGACAAGAATGAAGTTGATAGTAAGTCGGGTAAATGCACATGCCTTTTATACATGTACAAGGATGACGACGGAATTGTTCATTTTTTAAGAGGTACAAGGACTGTTATATATCAGCCTGATACTATATTGCAAGCTACTGACGCAGATGGTAATCCTTTTGGAACAGGTGTGAAGAGATATCAATTAGTCAATTTCATATGGGAAGACAGGAAAGGTACTGCAAGGGGAATCGGTGAAGTAAAACAGCTCATTCCAAATCAACTTGAAGTAAATAAAACACTTGCAAGGCGCTCTGTTGCAATACAACAAAACGCATTCGGTAAGCTTGCTTACAATGAGGACTCAATAAGTAATCCTGAAGACCTCGACATTGTTGGAGCAAAAATAGCTTTAAGAGATGTATCAGCTCAAAAAGTGCAAGATATGATTACATACTTGCAGCCAATATCTATGAGTTCCGACGCAAAGAATTTCTCTGATGAGCTTGTAACAGTATCAAAGGACCTTGCCGGAGCAGGTGATTCAGCTCAAGGCTCTGTTGACCCGACTCAAGCTTCAGGAGCTGCAATAATAGCCGTTAGAGACCAAGCTGCATTACCTTTAAATGAGCAATTAGCGAAATATAAGCAATTCGTTGAGGATTTGGCTCTGTTATGGTATGACCTGTGGGTTAATTACAATCCTAACGGCTTGCAGATAGAGTATGAAGATGATGAGCTCGGGGAAGTACAGGAAGTTATTGACGCTGAAACTCTCGAAAGAATGAGGGTTAATGTAAGAATAGATGTTTCAAAGAATAATCCATACAGTAAATACGCACAGGAACAGGCTCTTGAGAATTTGTTTGTCGCTCAAGCAATCACATTTGAAGAATATGTTGAGGCTCTTGATGATGACGCAGCCGTGCCAAAGGCAAAACTTAAAGACATCATCGATAAAAGGCAAATACAGCAGCAGAAAGACGCTCAATATCAGATGGTTATACAGCAGCTCCAGGCACAACTTGAAGAGTCTACAGGAATAATAAATCAAATGTCAGGAGGTGCTCCGGATGAAATGTCAACAATGCCAAACGGAAATGTATATTGATTCCACAGTAGAAGATAAGGAAAAAGGGACAGAGACTTTTATTTATAAGTGTCCAAACAAGATTTGCAGTAATTATGGATATAAAAATAAGGAGGAATAAATGAAAAAGTATTTAGGTGTTAAATTGGTTGAGGCAGTACCAATGAACAAATATGAATTTTATATGAACGTCAAAGGCATTGATTGCAAAGAAGAAAATCAAGAAGGCTATAAAGTAGTTTATCCTGATGGTTACGAATCGTGGTCACCTAAAGATGTGTTT
>DCDU01000113.1:5458-11286 GCA_002316585.1 Firmicutes bacterium UBA1047
ACCTAAAGATGTGTTTGAAAAAGCTTATTTGAAAGTTCAAGACAATCCAACATTGCCGTCAGGTGTTTCAGTAGGGCAAAAGATGGTTGATGACTTTATCAAGGAAGTACACGTATCTACTCTTGGGGAAAAGACGACTCTTGTCAGATGTATCTTAGTCAATGGCTTTGAAATTGTAGAAGCCTCTGCTTGTGTAGATAAGGTGAATTACAATGAAGAAATTGGAGCGGAGATTTGTTTGGGTAAAATTAAGGACAAGATTTGGATGCTATTAGGCTTTTTACTTCAAACAGGAGTAGGAGGAATTAAATGAATTTAAATGAAACTGTAGAAATGATGAACAGTAAAGATTACAAAGAACGCTTTAAAGCAGAGTATATGCAATTAAAAATCAGAATGAATGGTTTGAGTGAAATGTTAAGGAAATACAGAGAGGGAACATTAACATTCAAACCATCGTGCAGTTACGATTTGCTAAATTCTCAATTTAAGGCAATGGATTTATATGCTTCATTTCTTGAAGAAAGAGCAATAGTAGAAGAAATCGAATTATAGGAAGGTGAAACAGTGAAAAAAGCTATGTTAAGGGAAATGTATGAAAAGGAAGAAAGGGAAAAAACCAAACAAAAACCTACTAAAAAGAAGGCAAGCAAAAAACAAAAGGATAAATAGCAGAGGCTCAAATGAGTCTTTTTATTATACCGGAACAAAATATCGCATGGGATAGCGCAAGAATCCAGGAGGTAAAAATGTTTTTAGAAAAATTAAAATTACAATTATTTGCTGAAGATACAGCAGGAAGCGAAGAAATCCAAGACGTCGCTGACCTTGGGACAGGTACAGAGGGCGCTGATGATAATCAATCCAATGGCGATGATGGTGCTGATGTTGGAGCCGCCGACCAACATATTGAAGAACAAAAGCAGCCCGAAAAGAGAGATTTTGAAAAAGACAGTGCTTACGCAAAGATGAGAAGAGAGGCTGAACAGCTTAAAAGACAAAATGAGTTACTGACAAAAACCTACGAAAATTTCGGTTTCAAAGGTACTCCGGAAGACATTGCCGACCAAGCCATGGCTCATTATCTCGAAAAGCCTGTTGAACAAATCAGAGCCGAGAGACTTGCAAAAGAACAAGAAGGTAGTTTGGTAGAAGAGCTTAACTATTACAAAGAGCAGGAATTGCTCCGTATCATGGACGAGGACTTAAAGAAAATACAGAAACTCGACCCAACGGTTAAATCATTAGAAGAGCTTGACCCAAGATACTTCAAGTTTATAGAAAATGGTCTTGACGGTGAAGCTGCATTCGTGGCAATGCAACAATTAGTTAAGAAAGAAAAGAAAACTCCGCCCGCAGAGGTGGGAAAAATCAACTCATCAACTAAAGTATTGAAGGATTACTACAGCAAGGAAGAGGTTGACAGAATGTCTGAATCTGAACTTGACGATCCAAAGGTATGGCAGAGGGTGAGAAATTCAATGACAAAATGGTAAGTAAAAGAAAGGAGTAATTTATGAGTTATAATAACTTTAAAGCGACCGTATGGTCTAAATACATTCAGTTAGAATTAGAAAGAAAAGCTATCCTTGCAGACTTCTGTAACAAGAACTTTGAAGGGCAAGCAAAGCACAATGAAATGGTTAAAATCCTTGGTGTTGGTACTCCTACCATCGGCGATTATACAGGAGCTCCTATAGCAGACCCTGAAACTGTTGATGATAGCTCTGTGTTCATGAAAATTGACCAAGCTAAATACTTCAACTTCAAGGTTGATGATATTGACAAGGCACAGGCTAAACCTGGTTTGATGGAGGCTATTTTAACTAACACTACAAGAGCAATGGCACTCAAGAGGGATTCTCACGTTGCCGCTCAAGCTGTTAATGCAGGAGCTTCATCTGCATCTCTTAAAGTAGGAACAAAGACAGAGGCTAAAGCGGCTATTGACGCTGCAATATTGGCTCTACGTGAAAATGATGTTGAAATAGGCATGGAAGTAGTTATTGAGCTTCCGTACTGGGTATATCTGTTGTTCAAAGATAACCTGACTGAACTTAAGACCAACAACGATGAATTGATTAAGAAAGGCATCATCGGAATGTATGACAACTGCTTAATTAGAACATCTAACAACTTGTACAATGACGGTACCGACTACTATGCAATGGCAAGAACTAAAGACGCTATTGCTTTCGCAGGTGGAATCGATAAGACTGAAGCTTACAGACCTGAAAAGTCATTCTCTGACGCGATGAAAGGTTTGAACTGCTTTGGCGCAAAGGTTGTAAGACCTAAAGAACTGTATGCAATAAAAGTGCATAAATAATCAAATATAATCGATAGAAGGGAGAATATATATGGCAGTTAAAGAAATAACTCCAGAAGTTTTAGTAAGAAATAAGTTTGATGCTGATGCATTGGCTATGGTAGCAGCTTCAGCTCAAGCTGACGGATTTTCAATAGACGCTACATCGGCAGACCATAGAATGCTTTTGGTGTTCGAAAATACTGATGGAGCAGTTGCGTATGATATCACTATCAAAAAAGGGAACGGTCTTCAAGGAGTAAAAGACCTGACTCAAGAAATTGCAGCAGGAAAAAAAGCGGCAGTTGTTGTTGAAAGCGGCGCATTTAAAAATGTTTCAGGAACTAACAAAGGTAAAATCATTGCTATACCTGAAAATCTTGCGGTAAAAATGGCTGCAATTGTATTACCATAGTACAATGAAGAGTGAGCAGTATTTCAATATACTGCTCCTTTTTTATTATTAACTCCAAAAGGAAAGGAGTGATTCAAGAATGACAATAAATCAAATTATAGAAAAAATAATGGTTGCGCTTGATGAAGTATCATCGCCTAATTTACTGATAAATGAGGATGAGTATATTGACAAGATATTTCCTCTGATAGATTCAGTACAAAGGGAAATTGCGACGATAGCCAAGCCAATCAAAAAATATTTAGATGTTGTAAGTATAAATAAAAGAATAGATATGCCGCCCGATTGCTATGAACTGCTTAAGGTGTATGATTCAAGAATGAAACCCGTTTCGTTTGATACTTATGGTAGCAAAATATTCATAATGGACGACACTCTATCGGACGGAACTTTTACTCTTTACTATAACAAATATCCTGACACTATAAACGCAAATACTCCAAGGGCTATAGAGCTTGAAGTAAGTAAAGAATGTCAAGAGGCGCTTGTATATGGTGTATGTGCAGGATTGACAATAAATGATGAGCCGGAGCTATACGACACATACATGGATAAATACAATGTCATGCTTGCGAATATTCAATTAAGAATGCAAAACGGTGCTACAGCTAAATTGGTAGGTGGTCTTAAGATATGATTACAAGTCAAAGAAGACGTAGGAGCGTACCAAGAAAAACCACAACATATAGGAAATTTAAAGGTGTTGATTTTAGCGTAGACCCTTCTTTGGTTGACGAGGACCGTTCGCCATTTGCTCCAAATCTTATAGCTGACGTTGGAGGGCTACCTGAAAAAAGGTTAGGTTGGAGAACATTGCATCAGTTAGAACAACCTATAAATGGGTTGTTTTTTGGTGAAATAAACGGAATAGATACATTTATAGCTCATGGTGGTACAAAGCTGTACAAATGGGATTTGCTGACCTTTACAGAGATAAAATCAGGTGTTAACAACGCAAAATCCACGGCTTTTTTCATGAATAAAAAGCTATATATACTGACTGGGAATGATTACTTGGTATATGACGGCTCTTCAATAACATCGGTTGATGCTGACGCATACGTGCCGGAAATACTCATTTCAAGAACTCCTACAGGTGGCGGGACTGTATATGAATCTGTCAATCTGTTGGGAAGTAAGAGAAAAGAGAGTTTTTTGGGTAATGCGACGGATAAAGTTTATCAGTTATCCGCAAACAACATAGCATCTGTGGATAAAATCGAAAAGACTAATTCAAGTGGCGGGTTAGATACATTGGTTGCTACTACTGATTACACTGCCGACCTCACAACTGGTAAAGTAACATTTACTACTACTCATGCTCCTGTTGTGGCAGGGCAGGATAATGTTTTTATAACATATTCAAAGAATGTTGAGGGATATGCAGACAGGATAAAAAAATGCACTATATCCACATTGTACGGTCTTGGCGGCAGCAATAGGGTATTCCTTGCAGGTAATCCAAACTATAAGGCGCAGGATTGGTATTCGGAGATATTTAAACCTAACTATTTCCCTGACTTAAATTATTCCGTGGTAGGTGCTGATGAAACTGCTATCATGGGATATCAAAAAATAGGCAGATATTTAATGATAATTAAGGAAGACAATCAGCAGGATTCGACTATATTCCAACGATGGGGAAATATGAATAGTGATGGCTCTGTTACATTTTCTATCGAACAGGGCATAGCGGGCACAGGGGCTATATCAAGGCATTGTTTTGCAAGCTTGGTAGACGAGCCTCTATTCTTCTCCAAACGTGGAATTATGGCGACAACAAATTCAAATGTCTTATTGGAGCGTTCGGTGCAGAACAGGAGTTACTTTATTGACGCAAAATTGATAAATGAGCCTAACTTGGACAGGGCTATTGCTTGCGAGTGGAATGGTTATTATATCCTTGCTGTTAATGGAAGGGCTTATATCCTTGATGGAAGAAATAAGACTTACAAGTCACAAAGTGAGTCTGATTTTGTTTATGAGTGCTATCATTGGGACAATATCCCGGCTATATGCTTTTTATCTGTTGGGAATGAGCTTTATTTCGGTACATCAGACGGAAGAGTTTGCAAGTTCAACAGTGATATAGCTGAAAAAACTAAATGGAATGATGATAATAGTCCGGTGGTCTGTTATTGGAGCACAAAGAACGACGATGACGGTGCCTCATATTTATACAAAACTATGCAGAAAAAAGGTTGCACAGTAACGATTAAGCCTTTTAACAGATCCTCGGCAGATATTTATGTCGTTGTTGATGGTAATCCTGAAAGGTTTATAAAAAGCCATACAATGGATATTTTCGATTGGTTTGATATTGACTTTGAAAGGTTTACATTCAATACAAATGAATCACCGCAGGACATTTACTTAAAGAAAAAAATCAAGAAATATAAAAGGTTGCAAATTGTAATCAAGAATAGTGGTTTATCCGAGGGATTCGGAATATTTCAAATTGTAAAGACCTACACTGTAGGAAATTATGCTAAAAATTAAGAAAGGGGTGATTCTATGGCAATAGGAAGTATATTAGGTTTAATTGGAGCTGCGGGAGCTTCGGCAGCAAGTGCATACGCTAAAGCTGCGTCCAATAAGAAAAAGAAAGAAACATCAGCTAAGACAACAACTACATCAAATTCGGGTCCTTCAAGTTCTGGTACAGGATTAAATGAACATGCTCAATATATAGAAACTACAAATCCAGGCGGATTAGCTGCTTACACTAAACTGCAAAATGATAGATATGCCTCGGCTCTTGCAAATGACGATATTGATTTATTGAATAGATTAAATGCAGATGCAAAGAGGGTAGGCTACAGCTTAAATTCAAATGTACAACAACCTATAACTCCGGCAGCAGCTCCTGTGTTGCCTGTCAATCCATATGCAGCTCAATTAGAGCAGAATCAGGCGCAATATGATGCACTGCTAAAAGATTATAAAAACGTATTAAATGCGTCGGTAAATAGAGGAACGGCGAATCTTGAAAGTCAAAAAGGCATGATAAATCAGAATGCCGATGAAATGGCAAGACAAGCTTATGTTTTAAGTAGACAAAACGCAAAGGTATTGCCGCAGCAATTAGCAAGTAGAGGTATGACA
>DCDU01000113.1:11397-13366 GCA_002316585.1 Firmicutes bacterium UBA1047
GGTATGACAGGGGGAGCTACAGAAACGGCTCAACTTGGGCTACAGACTAATTACGAGAATAATTTAAACAATATTAACACAAATAGATATAATGCGATAAATAGCGTGGACACTGCGGTTACTGATTTAAAAAATCAAGGTGAGTTAAGCTACGCAGAACAGACTCTTGCCAATAATCAAGCCGCTCTTAATGCTTATAGGAATATGCTTGATAAGTCAGTAGGATACGACCAATGGCAAGCTAACTTTGGTGCTGATAGAGATGATACAAAATGGAATCAGGATTATCAGACCGGAAGAGATGCAATAAATGATGAAAGATATAATAATGAATTTGCAAACTCGAATAAACAGCAAGAATACAACAATATTCTCACTCGTTTAGGAATGGGATTGATAAGTCCAAATGATGCTATTGCCCTTGGTGTGTCTCCGCAAGATGTCCAAGCTTTTGTAGGCAGAATTAATCAGGCTGCGGATTTGGATATTGCGAATTCACAATCTTTATTGACTAAAAGAAATACTCCAAGCGGGTCATCAAGCGGTAGCGGCGGTAGTTCAGGAGGCACAGACTTAACAGGCGGTGTAATAGAAACTGCAATGAAACATTTATCACAAGGCAATAGAGAAAAAGCTATTGCTGCATTAGCAAGCATAATGTCAAACGCTGAAATAAAATCGTATCTTGAGCAAAATGGAGTAAGAACAGATGACATTGACTGGGGCATTGAAGAGGCAGCTCCTACGTCACAATCATCAAGCTTATTTGATGTAAATAGTCCTTATAGTAGATTCGTTGGTACTCCAAAATCATTAGAAATGCTTGTGAGTTATTATAAGGGCAAGGGTTACACAGACCAAGAGATTGCAAACATTCTAAACAAATAAGGATGTGATTATATGAAACAGAAATATACAGCAGATGATATAAAAAAAATATATGAAAAAAATCTGCCTAAAGTGCCTAAAGCTCCGTACAGGGAGCCTGTAACAGTAAAGAGAGAAGATTTAAGACAGCCTATAAAACAGACTACACAGCCTGAAAACGACAATTTTATTAATAACATAACGCAGCCTTTTAAGAATATACAAAGCAATTATGTTGTTGGTAATTTAGGCGAAAAGGAAAGTAAGGCATGGTCTGCATATAGGGCTAAACAGGACGCTGAAACTCTGAAAGCAGCTCAAAAGGCTACAGCCGAAAGAGAAAAGTATGTAAGAGATAATCAGAATGTAGGACAAGGAAATATTGTTACTAAAGATTTTGCTCAATACTTGCCTCAAATGAAAAATCAAATAGTATCAGGATTTAGCGGGGCGGGTAATAATGCTTGGAAAGGTGCAGGAGTCGGAGCAGGCGCTGCATTAATAGCGGGTCAAATGGGTCCGCAAGTATTAGCTCCGGAAGAAATGGTAACCGTTCCGGCAGGAGCTGTAGCCGGGGCTGTTATGGGTGGTAAAGCAGGATATGTAGAAGGTGTTGCAAAATACAGCTACAACCAAATGGCGGGCTCTGCGTATAAAGGATTGCTTGATTTAGGTGTTCCAAATGATATAGCGCTTAAGGTATCAGGGGATGAGGCTTTAATAAGCTCACTCATCGAAGCAGCAGGAGCAGGAGTTGACATTGCGACTGTAGGAATAAGTAAACTATTTTCAAAAGGCACTAAAGACGCAGCTACAAAGGTTGCAAAAAATAGACTTGTTTCTGCTTTAAAAGCATACGGAGTAAATATTGCCTCTGAAGCTTTAGAAGAGGGCTCACAAGAATTAGTATCTATTCAAAGTGAAAAAAGGGCATTGGAAATGGCAGATATGCCAAAGAGAGACATTACCTGGGAAGAGGATCTCGAAAGAATATTAGAATCAGCAAGAGGCGGAGCTGCTATTGCTACTGTAAGTGGTGGATTAAATGCTGCGGGCAATGTTGCTGTTAATACTATGTACAATAGGCAAATAAGAAATTCTT
>DCDU01000113.1:13472-18800 GCA_002316585.1 Firmicutes bacterium UBA1047
GCAAATAAGAAATTCTTTGCCTAAACAGGAAACTCAACAGAATGTACAAAAACCTACAGGCAAAATTAAGGTAGAGGATATTGTTAGACAAAATCAGGATGTTATGCAAGAAATTAATCCTCAAAATGTTAATCAACAAGTTGTACAACAACAGCTACCAAAACAGCCTAAAATTGACAATACCAAGTTGCCTACAGTTAACGCAAATAAACAAGTCGACCAAACAATCGACAACGTAATAAACTTTGCTCAAAACGCAAATAGTGACGTTACAGGGCAAATCGAGCAAATCGACACACAAAACATTGAAAATGTAGTCAATACAAATACACAACAAACAAAAATCAGTCCTAAATATAGAAATAAATTTGTAAAGAGTGTGACTGACGCTCTTGGTGTTTCAAAATATTCTGATAAGGCAGGAGTAAACAGTCTTACTGATATGATGATAGACCAAATTGTAACTGATGGTGATATAGACAGTCAAAGTGTAGATACGTTATTTGATACAATGATGAATGAAGGTATTTATACTGACAATGAATTCTATAAACAGTACAAAGATTTAAAAAATGAAATCAGGGGCACAAGGCTTTATGTTGGCGATAATATAAAATCAGACTTTGCGAAAGGTGAATACAATAACTTCAAAAAGGCTCACTTTGGTAAATTGAATCTTACAAGCGATAGAAATGATATGTCGGTAGACCAATATTATCAAGAATTGAATGAGAGATATCCTGAATTATTTCCGGAAAGTATCATAGCTCCGCAAGACCAACTTGGTAAAATTGCAGATGTACAAAACAGTATTGTCAAAAATGAAGAGAGATTAATATCATTTGTACAAAGTAATGAAGAGTATAAACAATTTGCAAGGCAAGAGTTTAATAATGCCATCGAAAACCTTAAAGCAGAGGTCAAGAAAACAGCAACAAGAAAACTTCCTGTAAAGAATGAGCAAATAGTCGATGTAGGAAATAAAAACGCTCAAAACTTAAATAGTGAGGTTGAGGGACAGAATGCATTGCCTACCAAAGAGAAGAAATCGGGAATATTGATTGATGAAAGCTCCGAGCAGTACAGGAAGAAAAGTCCTCATGAATATAAATACATCGATAGATTAAGCAAGTCTGTAGGAATTAAGGTTAAATTTGTTCCTGATTTAGCATTTGATGTTAAGCTTGAAGACGGTACCATCCAAAGAAACGAAGCTAATGGGTATTATGATTCAGAGGCAAACACTATTGTAATTGCTCAAGACGCAAGTAATCCTGTTATGGTGGTTGCAAAGCATGAGCTTACCCATTTAATGCAAGACAGAAATCCGTCACTCTACAAGCAGTATAAAGAGTATGTTATAAGCTCCATGAAGAAAAAAGGCACTTATCAGGCTGAAATTGATAAATTGTCCAAGTCTTACGAGGGTGTCTTGAATAAAAGTGATATAAAAAGTATCGAGGATGAAATTGTTTCAAATGCCTCTGCTGCATATTTGGAAGGCGACAGGCAATCAATTCAAGAAATAATCGATTACAATCCTTCAATGGCTGCAAAGGTACATGAGTTTATCCGGGATGTTATCGATAAGATTAAGACTGCTTTAGGAAAAGATACCGGAACGATGAATGTTAGTCAGTTCAGGAAGGCTGAAAAGCTATGGGCTGAAATGCTTGACGAGACAATAAAAGAGAATGACGCAAGGATTGAGGCTAAAACGGAGCAATCTGATAAGGGCAGCAAGCTTTCAATAAAGGATTTGGTGTTCGATGATGAAATTGCGGGATACACAAAAGAAAGAATAGACACTATATTTGATAAGTATGGTGCTAAAAGTACCCCTAAATACTCCAAAGCGTACATAGCTTATATGTCTCCGGACGAGTTTTTAAGCTTATCCACAACCAACATCGAAAGGATTGAAAGTCAGTCGAGAAAGCTTGACATCGAACAGTTAAGAGATGAATATCAAGATATTTTCTTACAATTCGACCAAGATACAAATGAAATTACAGGGCATGAAGGTAGACATCGAATGGTTGCCCTTAGGAATGAAGGCATAAAACAAGTGCCTGTGGTATTCATTCCAGACGGGGAAAAAGGACGTTATAACAGGAGTAAAATCGACAATATTAGATTTGAAGGACAAGAATTCAGGAACGGCAGAGCTCCAGGTATAGCGGAGGTTAAAAACATGATTCCTGTGAGCGCTGAATATAAAAATGAATTAGATAGTACATTCGTAAGAGATAGAGGTATTCAATTTAGCTTGAAGGATAATCAGGGCAGAGAATTAACAAAAGAGCAGCAAAATTATTTCAAAGACTCCAAGGTTAAAGATAGCAAGGGCAATTTACTTACTATGTACCATGGTACTCCAAGGGGCGGCATTACTCAATTTAATTCAGGTACTTATTTTACTGAAAATAAAGAGTATGCTGATGTATATCAGAGCCCTAATGCAAGCAGTATAAGCGTAAAACAAGGCGAAATCACTCCAAAAACATACGAAGTATATTTGAACATTAAAAAACCGTTTGATACAAGAAATAAGAAAGAGCGGGACATATTCAATAAAGAATACTATCGTAAATACGGTACAGGTACTCCTTTAATGGAAAGTGGCTTGCCGGATTGGGTTGACGGAATGGATTTGCAGGAATTCATCGAAGAACAAGGATATGACTATGATGGATTAATTCTTGATGAAGGAGCTACAGGCGGTTACGGCGAAGAGGTAAAAAGCAGAGGAATTTCATATGTGGTATTTGATAGTAATCAAGTAAAGAATATTGATAACAAAAACCCTACAAGCAACGATGACATAAGATTATCCCTCAAAGAGACTGACAAACAACCTGATTTAAAACCGCAGAAAAAAGATGTTAAGGCTACAATGGTTAATTCAGGCAAGAAACTATCGACAAAGTCACAGGAAAATATCATAAATGAAGCTGCTAAAAGGATTCAGGAAGCAAGAGAGATTGTTGATATTGATGAAGACATAGCCGACGTACTTACAAGCAGCAAGCAAAAGAAATTACCAAGAAAGAACGCTGCTAAAAATTCTGTAGATGCATTTAAGAGAAAGTTTATTGACAGTGGAAATACAGTGGCTACAGTGGCTAAAATTGCAAAGGATAGCGCTCTTTATACTATCTATAACAATGCAAGGCAGTCAAGGCAGGCGGCGGAGTTTATGATTGGCGCAGCTCAAACTGATGTCGTGGGCAATGTAGTAGGTGAAAGTCTGAAGGATATATTCGACCCTATTCGTAAAAAGGGCGATGATTATTACAAGAAATTTAGTGAGTATATGTTCCATATGCACAATATAGACCGTATGGCGCAAGGAAAACCTGTATTTGGTGAGTCTATAACGGCTGAAATTAGTAAAATGAAGGTTGAAGAGCTTGAAAGTAGCAATCCTGAATTTATTAAGTATGCCGCAAGGATTTACAAATATAACAACAATCTTATGCAATACAGGATTGACACAGGTCTTGTAAGCGTGGAGCAAGCTAATATCATGGCTGAAATGTACCCTAATTATATTCCTACATACAGAAGAAATGCTGTAAGTTCAGGGGCAAGAGCAAACGGCGGTAGAGTAGAAATTACTCAAGGAATAAAAAAAGCAAAGGGAAGTAATAAAGATTTACTACCTTTACATGAACAAATGGCAAGGCAGACAATGCAGACAGTACAAGCAGGAAAGAGAAATTTGTTTGGAAATAGACTGCTTTCAGATGTATTGATAAACAGAGATAAATTGAGTGAATATGTTCAGTCTATAGAAACTGAAAAGGTTGATATTGATATCGATACAGATGAAATAACAGTTCCGGAATTAAAAAATGCTTTTGTAATATACACTAATGGCGAAAAAACCACAATGAAAGTTAATCCAGGAGTATTTGAAGGGGTTAAGGCAATATCGTCAGAAGGTAGAGAAATTACATCGGTTGAGAAATTTGCGAAGTCTGCTAATAGTATGTTTAAGAAACTTGTAACAGCTTACAATCCGATGTTTACTATTAAAAACGTGGCAAGAGATATTCAAGACGCAGGGCTGTACACAAAGGATTTAAAGGCATTTACAAAGAATTATCCAAAGGCATGGAAAGAGATTACGACAAACGGTAGAAGGTGGCAGCAATACCAGGCTCTTGGTGGATTTGGCTCATCTGTATTTGATTACGAAAAAGGTTACAAGCAAGAAGTTAGAGACACAGGGGCTAAAAAGTTTGCGGGATTTGTAAAGGATAATACAATTGAAAGAGTTGAAGCATTAAACTTTTGGACTGAACAGGCTCCGAGATTTGCTGAATTCTTGGCTACATTGGAAAAAGGCGATGGAAGTTATGAAAATTTAATGGAGGCAATGTATAATTCTGCTGATGTTACAGTGAATTTTGGAAGGTCAGGCTCCTGGGGCAAAACAATCAATTCGACATTTGTGCCGTTCTTTAATCCGGCTGTACAGGGTACGTCAAAGCTCATAAGGCAGTTTACTGAAACAAAGGGTGTCAAGAATTGGACTAAGCTTGTAATTAAAGTGACTGCTCTTGGCATAGCTCCTTCTGTGATAAATGCCTTGCTGTATGACGATGATGAGGAATACGAAAATATCCATGACAGAGATAAGGATGTAAATTTCTTATTCAAGATTGGTGAAGATCAGTGGGTTAAAATTCCGAAAGGCAGAGTTTTATCTGTGTTTGGAAATGCAGCTCAAAGAACTTTAAGAACAGCTAAAGGGGAAGAAAATGCCTGGGCAGGATTTATTTCTACAGCTATTGACAACACATTGCCTATGAATCCTCTTGAAAATAACATATATTCCCCAATACAAGCGGTTAAAAGTAATACAACATGGTACGGTACTCCAATAGAAGGACAAGGACTGCAAGGTTTTAAACCAGGGGAAAGATATGATACAAGGACTGATTCATTTAGTAGATGGCTTGGTAAGAGGCTGAATTATTCGCCTAAAAAGATAAATTATTTGCTTGACGCTTATACAGGTGTTATAGGCGATTTCGTGCTGCCTAAAATGTCACAGAAAGCAGAAACAAACGCATTTAAAAAGCAATTTGTATTAGATAGCACAATGAGCAATAAGATATCAACTACATTTTATAGAAAAATTGATGATTTGACATATGAAAAGAATAGCATTGAAGAGGCTAATGTCAATGATGTAGTTTATCGATTTATGAACAAACAAAGAACTGCTGCATCTGATTTGTACAGGGAGATCAAAGCTATTGAAAAGAGCAATGTATCTGATGATGAAAAACGGGTAAAAGTTAAGGAAATTACCGC
>DCDU01000015.1:0-626 GCA_002316585.1 Firmicutes bacterium UBA1047
ACAATAAACGCAACTGCCATTCCTGTTATTAATACTGCTAATTCCAAATTTGTAAATTCAAAACCGAATTTTATCAACTTCAACACACTTGCTCCAAACATAACGGGAATTGATAAGAAAAATGAATATTCAGCTGCTATATTTCGAGATGTGCCGAGTATGATAGCACCTAATATGGTGGCACCGGAACGGGAAGTTCCCGGTACTAAGGACAGCACTTGAAAAAAACCAATGGTTAATGCTGTTTTGTATGACAGCTCCTTAAAACTCTTAATTTTTGCCGGCTTTCTTTTATTCTTATTTTCAATGATTATGAACAAAATACCATATACAATTAAGGTTACGGCTACGGTTTGATAATTGTAGAAATTTTCATCAAACCAATCATCAAACAATAGTCCCAAGACAGCCGCCGGCAGCACACCAACTATTACCTTAAACCATATATCCATGGTATCTTTTTTTTGTTTCAGTGTCTTACTTGGAGCAAGGGGATTCAGTTTATGGAAATACAGCAATACAACAGCCATAATTGCACCCAATTGTATAACTACCCTGAACATTTCCATAAATTCTCCGGAAGCATCAAATTTTATAAACTCCTCAACCAATATCATATGTCCCGT
>DCDU01000015.1:866-1373 GCA_002316585.1 Firmicutes bacterium UBA1047
TTAATTAATAATATTCGCTTAAAAATATATTATTTAATGTTTCTCAAATTTTCCTATGTAGATATTATATATTTTGTTAAGTAAATTTTCAATAATATAATGTATTAGAAATCACCGGGGATAACAAACACAAAACCTGTTCCTTCATTAAGCCGGCTTTCTGCAAACAGTTCTATATTATGCCTTAGGGCTATTTGTTTTGCAATAGTAAGTCCAAGTCCGGTTCCTGTTTTGTTTTCATCGGATTTCACACTGTAGTATCTGTCAAATATATATGGAAGGTCTTCTTTTAATATGCCTATACCTTCATCTTTAATAATTATCCGATTATCTTTTAAAGTAATATAAATACTTTTGTTCTCATATGAAAATTTAATTGCATTATCTATAATAGTTAAAAACATTTGGCGAAGACGTCCATAGTCTCCATTGGTTATAAACACATCTCTGTCCAAACTGAATTCAATATTTATGTTTTTCTGTCTTGCCAAGTTAGAAGCGCTTCTG
>DCDU01000015.1:1702-1899 GCA_002316585.1 Firmicutes bacterium UBA1047
AATATTTGTTATGAAATCCTGCCGCTGTTTTTGAACCCTATTTCTTTCTTCATCCGCTTCACTGAGTCTTTGGCTCAGTATATCCATTGTTTTAGCTAATTCACCAATTTCATCATTTTGTTTTATGCCGGTTTTTACGCTGTAGTTTCCGACAGCAAGAAAAGCTGCAATATCTTTCATCTTTTCCAGCGGTCTGG
>DCDU01000015.1:2068-3015 GCA_002316585.1 Firmicutes bacterium UBA1047
TCCAGCGGTCTGGTAAATGTTAATGCTAATGCAACAGATAAAAATACAGATAAAATCAAAGCGGTAAGAATACTGAACAATAAAATTCTGAAGCCTTCATTAATTGCATCATTTACACCTTTAACCGGCGAATGTATCAAAAGCGCTCCTATAATTTCACCATTGACGGTAATGGGAGTGCCCACAGTCAATGCAGGTGATTCCAAAAGCCTGCTGAAACCTTCACTGAAATTTGTTTCGCCCTTAAATACGTTTTTAACAACAATATCCGCATCCTGCGGCAAATCGGCATAATTGTACTGCATGTGGGACATGCTTCCCGTTATTAAAAGATTCAGCTCTTCATCTACAATCCATGCATCTGCCATGGCAATATCATCCAAATTTCGTATGTATAAACCCAAGCCTCCTTGCATGCCCATCATGCTGCCATGTCTGCCCATACCCGGTCCAAAGTTTAAACTTGTGCCATCCATTAATTCTGAAATTGTGTCTGCAATTGTCAATGCACGGCTTTCAAGGTCTTTTTTATGGATTTCAACAGCATTGTTTTTAAACAAGACCATGAATATACCGCCTATTATTATTGAAAAAACAATTAGTGCCGCAGAAAAATATACTATCAGCTTTATTGAGATTTTATTCTTCATCATATACCTCAAACTTGTAGCCTACTCCCCATATTGTTTTAATCTCCCAATTTTCATGGTTGAAATTATCAATTTTAGAGCGAAGTCTTTTAATATGAGAATCAACAGTCCGGCTGTCTCCGTAATAATCATATCCCCACAGACTGTTCAGAAGATTGTCTCTTGTAAAAACTTTATTCTTATTCACAGCCAATGTCCATAGAATTTCTATTTCCTTTTTTGTTAAGGAAACATTGCTGTTGTCAATTGTAACCATGTAATCTTCCATATTTATTCTTAAATTATCATATATGAATA
>DCDU01000144.1:0-157 GCA_002316585.1 Firmicutes bacterium UBA1047
AATTTTATAAAAAGCAATATTTAAACAGTGATTTAAAAAGAGATACAATGTCCGGCTTGTTGAGAAACTTGCTGACCGGAAAGTCTGAGCTTTGCAAATCAGTGGATACGGAGCCGTTAATGATAGTGGATAAAAATGAAATTACAATGATATCCGT
>DCDU01000144.1:510-12854 GCA_002316585.1 Firmicutes bacterium UBA1047
ATTTTATAATGCTTATTTTGAAAGAAGCGGTTTTGAAACAATTGATATGGTAAGCTATAGGAAGGATATGGTTAATTCGCCGGAGCTGATTAACAATGATATAAGAAATAAACTTAATGAAATCTATACTGTAAGAAAAGCAGATTTTAGAAACTTCAAACAAGAAATAGAAATTTACACAAAAATAAACAATGAAGCTTTCAAAGACCATCTGTTTTATTATCAAAGGAAAACGGAAGAAGATTATGAGCTGTTCAAGGATTTAAAATATTTAATGAAGGAAGAAAATTTATTGTTTGTAGAAAAGGCGGGAGTGCCTGCTGGCTTTATGCTGTGGTATCCTGATTTTAACGAAATTATTGATAAATGCGAAACTGTGGGAATTAAGACTGTGATAAAAAACAAATTATTTTCTCATAAAATAAAAACATTTAAAATAGTTGAAATCGGAGTTATACCTGAAGAAAGAAACAGAGGAGCAATACTTGCACTGTTTGATTATTGCTTTAAATGCACAAAGGGTAAATATGACACAATGGAGTCAAGCTGGATACTTACAAATAATATGAAATCCAAAAGTTTCGGCATAAAATGGGCGGATGAGGAATCAAAACACTATAAAGCATATATTAAGGATATTATATGATAATATATACAGCGGAAGAACTCAAAGACAATAAAATATTTGATTTAAATGATGACTTTATAAAACTGCTGTCTTTGTTGGAAGAAATAAACCCCTGCAACCAATTCTATGAGATAGCAGAAAATTGTTTAATAATTTCATATAATTTAAAATTGAATTTATTTAATTTTAAAAATATATTGCCTTTAAAAGCAAAAGTGCAAGTTATAGGTCTTCCCGTATCCTTATCTCAAAGGGGATATTTGGGAAATTTAAATAAGACAGTTGATATTGTCAAAAAAAGAAAAGGATTAAAAATAATATTAAACGCCGATACTGAAATTATTAAGGGTGCAAAAACATTATCAACCTTTGTATTTGAAAATAGTTTTGAAACTTTTGATGATTATTTGAATAAGCTTAGAAGCTCCTACAGAAGGCGCATAAATAAAGCCCTGAGATACAGAAATAGTTTAAATATAAGAAAGATACAAAACAGCAATTTCAGTGATGCTCATTATAATTTGTATTTAAGCATAATGATAAGGACAGATAATCCATTGGAAACACTTCCCATTGATTTTTTCCGCGATTATGATTCCGAAATATATGAATTTACAGATAAGAATGATAACGTAATCGGATTTATACAGTTAAAGGAACTTGACGGCAGGTTGTGCTTTTTATTCGGGGGATTCAACAAGGAGGATGTTGAAAAATATGATATATATTACAACATGCTTTTAAAGATTATAGAAATTGCTATTGAAAAGAAAGCAAAAATAATAGAATTCGGGCAAACTGCGGAAGAAAGCAAATTGAAGATAGGCTGCAGGGAGGTTTATAAATATCTTTATGTGCACCATAGCAACGTGGTAATTAATTTTATGATACAAAAATTGCTTTCCACAATGTCATACAGACCATACGGCAAGGTCCATCATGTTTTTAAGGAATGAGTTATGATAGTATTCTTAGAAAAGGTAAGAGTTAAAACAATATTTTCAGTCGTTGACCCTGTAAGAGTCGAACCCTTGGAATTATGTTATTTAAAATCGGTTTTGAACAATATGAATATTGAAAGCCATATTATTGATGATATGTTTGGCTTTGAGCCGCCGAAAGGATTGCCGGATATAATAGTTTTAACAGGCTACAATACGGCTGAAAATGCAATTATAAGTAAATCAAAAATTTATAAGAATAAATTTCCCGATGTAAAAATAATCGTCGGCGGAGTCCATATACAGGAAAATGCGGAATATTTCAGAGTAAGTACAATTGATTATGTATTTCACTCAGGAAGCTTAAATACATTTAAACAGTTGATTGAAAATATAATCAGCGATAATTGCATTCCATTAAGCCGAGGGGTTGATACCTTTAAAGGCGGAGACTGGCATATAGGGGATAAAGAGAGTATTTACGAAAACGAGAGCATTAAGCCGGACAGAGACTTTTTTAATAAAGCTAAATCTCAATTTAAATATTTGAATAAACGAAATGTGGCGCTTATTAAGGGTAGCATCGGCTGTCCATACAATTGTGCATTTTGCTACTGCAAGCTTCTTAATAACAGGCATTTCATAAAGGCGGATTACGAAGCGATGATTGAAGAAATGGAAAGTATTGACTCCGATTATTATTGGATAGTTGATGATGTATTGTTTTCTTCAAGAAACGACGCATTAAAATTTATGGATATTATTGAGAAGAGAAAGTCTGATTTTAAAATTATAGGATATTTAAGAGCAGACTTCATCTGCAGAGAGAGGGACTTGCTAAAAAGGCTCAGAGATGCAGGTCTGCGTGAGGTTATTGTGGGCTTTGAGGCAACGGTTAATGATGAGCTGAAGGCTTACGAAAAAACGACAAATGCAATTGATTATCCCTTGGCAATATCATTGCTTAAAGAAAATAATATAGATTTGACTGCTCTTTTTATGGTGCAGCCTGACTATTCGGTTAAGGATTTTAAAATACTTAATAAATTTATCAAGGATAATAAATTGGATTGTTATACAATATCAATTATGACTCCAATAAAGGGAACTAAATTATATGAAGAAATGAAGGATTCATTGATTGACAAACGAGCGGAAAAATATGATTTTCTGCACTTGGTTTTGAAGCCTAAATTGCCGAAGCTTATATTTTATGCTTTGTTTTACAGCCTTCACATAAAACTTTTAAAATCGGTCAGGAGACTTAAATAATGAATATATGGAATTTTTGGGCGGACAAATACCATAAGCTTTGGGTACAAAAATATTCTTTAAGACCTACAAGAAATTATATTACTTCAGCCCTTTTAAATATAAATAAGGATAAAAAAATAAAAATATTGGATTTGGGATGCGGTCCCGGAGAATTAATAAATGAATTAACGGATAAATTTAATAATATTGAAATCACCGGAATTGATTTTTCGGGAAAGATGCTTGAAATATCGAAAAAAAGAAATCCTTCCGTAAACCATATTAAAATGGATGCGGCAGAGCTAAGTAAGCTGAACGATAAATATGACATAGTAATTTGTACTCACTCCCTGCCCTATTATAAGGAGCCGAAAAAGGTTTTTGAACAGCTTTGCAGGCTGTTAAGTGACAGTGGGTTGGTATTGGTTGGGTTTGCCAGCGGTGATAGCTTCTATGACAAATTAATATTGAGCTTTGTAAAGCTTACAACAGGAAAGGCAAATTATCCCTCGGATATTAAATTCAGACAATTGGTATCTCCCTTTTTTAATGTTGAGAATTTAAAAATAATCAGGGAGAAATTTTTTATGCCACGAATTGCTGTTTATACTCTTAAAAAGGTGGAGCTATGAAAATACTTTTAGTAAGACCAAGACCTCACAAGGAAACCATAGGACTTCAGCACGTAATGATATGCGAGCCTTTGGAGCTTGAATATCTCGTATCCAATATACCCGATGAAATAAGAAGTGAAACAAATGCGGAAATTGTGGATATGATACTTGAAAAGATAAGCTTTGAAGAAATTGTATCTAAGGAAAAGCCTGATTTTATAGTATTTACCGGCTACATTACCCATGTGGGCATCATAAAACAGATGGCAGAGTCGGCAAAGAAAGTTTTCCCCATGGTTAAGACAGGGGTCGGTGGAGTTCATGCAGAGGTTGTAGCCGAGGATTTTAGGTCAGAATTTATAGATTTTATTTATGATAAAAATGGAATCGATAATTTTAATATAACTTTAAAGGGATTACTTGATAAAAAAAGCGTGTGGCAAATTAACGAAGAAATAAACAAGGGAATTAAGAATAGCGCATTTGAATATAAATATCCCGACAGAAACGCTGTAAGCAAGTATAGAAAGCATTATTATTACATGTTTCACAATCCATGTGCTTTAATAAAAACATCCTTCGGCTGTCCCTACAACTGCTCATTTTGCTTTTGCAAGGAAATTACGGACGGCAAATATTTTTCCCGTGAAATAGGCGATATAATTAAAGAGTTATCTTCAATCGAGGAAGAAGAAGTATATATAGTTGATGATGATTTTTTATATGACAGAAATAAGCTTAAAAGTTTTATCACAGGTATAAAAGAAAAAAACATTAAAAAGAAATTTTTGGTTTACGGAAGGGCTGATTTTATAGCACAAAACGAAGATATTATATCAGAGCTTAAAGCAATCGGTCTTCAGGCGGTAATTGTGGGAATTGAATCGGTCAGAGCAGGGGATTTAAAGGATTACAACAAGGGAACAACCGTGGAAATAAACGAAAGATGCATTAAAATATTGCAGAAATATGATATTGAATTGTATGCGACTTTAATTATTCCGCTTGATTTTAAAAAGGAAGATTTCAGGCAATTAGTAAGCTGGCTGAGAGGGCTTAATGTTAAATTTGTTAATTTACAGCCTCTTACACCGCTGCCGGGAACGGAAATTTTTAATTCCTATGAAGAATTACTTTTAGTGAAAAGACAGCAGTATGAAGTGTGGGATATGGCGCATGTTGTTTTGAAACCGAAATTTATGAGTATCAGAGCTTTTTATGCAGAAATTTTAAAAGCATACTATAAGGTGGTTATGAGACCAAAGCATTTAGCAGCCTTAATCAGAAAGTACGGTTTAAAAGCAAATCTAAAAATGTTATCCGGTTCAAGCCTTGTCAGCTTTCAGTATTTACAAAAGATTATGAGGAGTCATTGATGAAAAAAATTCTATTGATACAGCCAAGTCCTTATGATAAAAATCATAAACCCGTTAAGAAAAAAAGATTATATTTTGTGGGACTTGCCATGCCTTTATTGGCGGCAATGATGCCTGAAGGCTGGGAATCTGAAATAGTGCTTGAAATAATTGAGGATATACCCTTTGATACGGATGCCGATTTAATCGGAATAAGCACAATGGGACATGGAGTTATCCGCTCCATTGATATTGCAAAACAATTCCGTGAAAAAGGGAAGACAGTCATATTAGGAGGCTACATGGCAAGCATAATGGCAGAGGAAGCATTGAAACACTGCGACTCTGTTGTTGTGGGAGATGCTGAATTGGTGTGGCAGGAGCTTCTTAAGGACTATGAAGAGGGAAAACTGAAAAAAATATATGAAAGAAATTTGGAAAGGGGCTGGTTTTCAACTCCAATGCCTCGATTTGACCTTATAACAAGTAAAAATATAGGTGACTTTCTCCCCGTTCAGGCAGGGAGAGGCTGTCCGAACACATGCAGCTTCTGCTCGGTGGCATGCCTGTACAAGGGACATTATATTAAAAAACCCTTAAATGAAGTTGTGAGAGATATAAAGCAGGTAAAAGATTTAGGCTTTAAGAAGTTTCTTTTGTTAGATGACAATATTTTTTCCGACAGAGAATATTTGGACAAACTGCTGACAGAAATAAAAAAACTTGATATGCAGTGGATGAGCCAATGCGACATACGTATCGGCAGGGAAAGCGAACTTTTAAAAAAGCTTTCGGACAGCGGCTGTACAACCTTAAGCTTCGGGCTTGAAAGTATTTCAGCGGAAAGCTTGAAGGGTATGAATAAGTCCTGGGCAAATCCCTTGGAATACCCAAAGCTTATAAATAATATACACTCCCACGGCATAGATGTTTCAACCGAAATGGTGGTGGGAGGAGAAGGAGATACGCTATCTTCGATTAGGGATACAAAGAAATTTATTGAGGATAATAAAATAACGGTTCCGCGTTTTTATATATTGACCCCGATTCCCGGGACTAAGTTTTTCAAGGATATGACGGAAGCGGGAAGAATAATCAAGGAAGACATTTATTCCTTTGACGGGACGGAGGCGGTTCATGTGCCTAAATTAATGACAACCGATGAATTGACGAATGCATATTGGAAATTGTATGAATCGCTGTTTACTTTCAAATCAATTTTAAAAAGGAATGTACTAAGGAAAAAATTCTTTAAAAACCCGGGTAAATATTTGTTTTATTTCGCTGTAAATTTGTTTTACAGATACCAAATAAAGCAAAGAATCACACCGAATATATTTTAGTGAAAACCGAGGGCGCAGCCCTCGTCATTCTGAGAGCGCAGCTCGAAGAATCTCATCAGGGGTATTTGAAAACCTGAGAATGACACTTAGGAGATATGATGAAAATATTACTTGTAAGACCTCCGAGAATAAAGCAGGCAATCACATTGAGCGACTTTATGTTTTCAGAGCCATTAGGTCTTGAAATGATTTACGGCGCTTTGAAGGATGACCATGAGGTTGAAATTTTTGACATGATGGTTGAAACCGGCAGCTTGACGAAAAAAATTAATGAATACAATCCGTCCCTGGTTGGAATCACATCCCTTTGCATTGACGTAACAAAGGTTTTGGAGCTGTGCACGGAAACGAAGGAAGTTGATATCAGCATCATAACTGTTGTGGGAGGAACTCAGACCTATTTAAATCCGGAAGGCTTTTACAAAGCCAATGTGGATTATATTTTAGCCCTTTAACCCCATTTCCGAATCTGCCCATGTACAAGGAATATGAGGAAAGGCTTCTCTGCAAAAGTGAAGATTACGAAAGATGGAGCTTTGGGCAGGTTATGATAAGACCTTCACAAATAAGTTTAAGAACTTATTATTACGAGCTTTTAAAAACAAATTTATATGTTAACATTTTTATTAATAAAAATACGGAAATGATAAAGAAGTTTGGTATTATAAATATAATGAGAATATTAAAAGGCTCTATGAAGGCTGTAAAAAAATATATATTATTAATGAATGAAAAAAATTAAGATTATTTTAACAATAATATTCTATAATGATAAATAAAATATTTTTGGTGGGAGAATCATGAAAACAAAGATTATAACAGATTCATGCTGTGACTTGCCACAGAAGTATCTTAAAGATAACAATGTTGAAGTTATACCATTTCCATATTTTATTGAAGGAAAAGATTATACCGATGATTTTGGGAGTACCTTGTCTTATGAGGATTTTTATAATTATATGCGCAAGGGCTCAATGCCGACAACCTCACAAATTACGGCATTTACCTATGTAAATACTTTTAAGAAGTTCGTTCGGGAGGGTTATTCAATTATCTACATAGGTTTTTCCTCAGCGCTAAGCCAAACCTACAATAATTCATTATTAGCCGTACATTACATAAAAGAGGAATATCCTTATGCGGATATTACTTCCATTGATTCAAAAAGTGCTTCCGTGGGACTTGGCTTAATTGTGTATTATGCCTGTGAAATGCTTAAAATGGGAAAATCTAAGATGGAAATAATCAGTTGGGTAGAAGATAATAAGCTTAAGGTCAATCATTGGTTTATTATTGACAGCCTTGAGCATCTGCGAAGAGGGGGAAGAATATCTTCCGCAGGCGCAGCGGTAGGGACCTTGCTGGATGTAAAGCCTCTTCTTAATTTAGACGATGAAGGAAAACTGAGAGTGGTCAGAAAAATAAGAGGAAGAAAAAAAGCAGTAAAAGAACTGTTGAAAGAGCTTAAAACAGGTATTGTAAATCCCGAAGAACAAATAATTTTAATAAATCACTGCGATTGTCCCGAAGAAGCATTAAAATTAAAAAATACGGTTATGAATGAAATTCCTGCAAAGGATAGTGCTTTAAATTATGTAGGACCTGTAATAGGCACTCATACAGGACCGGGAATGCTTTGTCTGGTTTTTCTTGGGGATAAAAGATAAAATATAATATATTATGTCTGCCTATAGAACTCAAAAGATAAAATAATAGAATAATTTTAAAAAAACCACGAAATTCGTGGTTTTAGTATTATCGTTTGTTTTTTTCCTTGATAATTTTTCTGGCATTTTTCATTCCGCCAACATCCTTAAACATCCGTTTAAGTTTTTCGGCTTCTATTTGTTTTGAATTCAATCCGTCATATTTTGCTTCTTTTTTTAGCTTAAAATAACTTTCAAGTCTCTCTTCGGATAAAATTCCGTCTTCCACAGCTCTCTTAACAGCGCATCCCGGCTCCTTTGTATGAGTGCAGTCGCTGAATTTGCACATTTGTGACAATTCATCAATATCCGCAAAAGCTTTTGAAAAATCAGCACTTTCAATTCCAAGTTCTCTCATTCCCGGAGTATCGATTACAATACCGCCCTCGGGGAGAAGAATCAATTCCCGTTTTGTTGTTGTGTGTTTGCCCCTGTCATCATTTCTTATTTCTTTTGTTTCAAAGATATCTTCACCCATAAGCTTATTGATGAGAGTGGTTTTCCCGACACCGGAAGAACCTATGAAGGCTACCGTCTGGCCATAATTAATATATTTTTTAATATTTTCGTAATCATCCTTAAGGCTTGAAGTAATTATTATTTCAAGTCCTAATGCAACATCATCAAGGTCATTCATCATATCATCAATATTTTCGCAAAGGTCCGATTTTGTAAGCACTACAACGGGAACTGCTCCGCTGTCCCATCCGATGGATATGTAACGCTCCAATCTTCTTAAATTAAAATCCCTGTTAAGAGACATGCAAATGAATACCTTATCTATATTTGCGGCAACTACCTGATCGTCGTTTGATGTTCCCGCAGCCTTTCTGATAAATGCGCTTTTTCTTGTTAAGATATGGTGGATAATCGCGTTTCCGCCATTTTCATCCATCATGACAAAATCACCGACTGCAGGGTAATCTGAAATATTAGCTGCGTTATATCTTAATTTTCCTGAAATTTGCGCTTTAAATTCACCATTTTCCGTTACAGCTTTGTATATTCCTTTGTCTTGAGAAATAATTCTCCCTAGGCTGAAGCTGTGCAATTTTGACTCATTGACAAACCTGTCGCTGAGTCCATAATCCTTCATGTTAATTTTACTCAATGTATCCTCCTGTTAATTATAATTACCGGAGGCTTACCTCCGACGGTGATGATAAAGTTTCAATAAAACAAATCATAATACAACACTCCTTTCGGATAAAATTTAAGCAAATAATAAGGTTTTGCCAATAAAATAATTTTACAATAATTGTGTAAAATAATCAATAAAATTTATTTTTTTAATTGACTATTCATACTGTTTAGAGTAATATCATTTACTGAAAAGGTTATAATTTATTTCTAAATTAAGGTACATACTTTTAAAAGATTATTTTAAGACGAAAGTTCTTATAATAGATTCCGATAAATGTGTAATAATAATCCTAAGATAAATAGAAAATTATAAAAGAAAGGGAGTATTTATGGAAAAGAAGTTTGAAGAAATTAAAGAAGAATTTATCAATGCAAGTTTAGATGAAAAAATTAAAATATATTCTACAACTCAAGGGCTTACGGTAGAACAATTTAAAGAATTATTGGCATATTTCCCCATAAAGCATTTAGACAAACTTGAAGAAGCGGTAAACAGCTTATAAAGGAAGGGGGACACACCTCTACCCTCGGGATAGTCTTTGCGGGCGAGAGGAATGTCCCCGATTATATAGGTAAATAATGATTTATAGTGTATAAAATCACCTCAAATTGGAAATAATTTCATTGAGGTGATTTTATGATTAAAGATAAAAATTTAAGAAAAACTTTTGTAAAAGAAGCGCTGAAAAATAAAAATTATTTAAGCTACAGGACGGATTTAGCACTTTTTAAGGCATTTATCAGCTTAGTGGTTTTTATATTGATTTATTTTATATATCTTGATCTTATATTGTCTTTATTGATTGCAGCTTTGGCTTTCGCCATTTTTACATTAGCTAATAAAATAAATGTGGACAGTAAAAGTGAAAAGGGCAGAGAGATTTTAATCAATAAGGTCAAAAAGAATTATTTTTCATCAAAGATTGAGGAAATTAATCCAAATGATTTTGTAATGCTTATTAAACTTCTTTTCAAGCAAGAGGGATACAATGATATTATGAAAAAGGGAAGAGGCTTATATTTAGCGGAAAAGGAAGGCTATATAATCTGTATCAAAATATTCAAGCTTTATGACGGTATAGAAGTAGAAAAGCTTGATGTAAGAAGTTTACTGACATTCATGGGACACAACAATATACGAAAAGGCTATTTGGTTACTACCGGCAGTTTAAGTGAAGATGCGGAAAAGCTTCTTGAAAAGTTTAAAGATAAGTTTGAAATAACCTTATTGAATATTGATGCCTTGTATGACTTGGCTGATAAGCACAATATGCTTCCGGAGGATTCGTTTTACTATAAAAAATTATATGAAGAAAATGGTACAATTTCAAAAAAGAATGTAAAGAATAATGTTCTGAGCGTTAAAAAATTATCTTTGTATATTCCGTCAGCAGTATTTTTCTATATGTCTTCCATATGGCTGCCTGAAAATAAGTTAGTTATTTATATTTCTTATTACTTTATAATATTGACGATTATTAATATCATATATTATTTAACGCACAAATATATAAAGAAAGCGAGAATATTTTTCTTTTAACCCTTTACTTTTGCGGAATAATGGTATACGATTAAGCTATAATATGTGATAATTTTATGACAATCCCTGTATTGCGGCAATAGATTTATCACATAACAGATGCATAAAAACACAAAACTAAAACGAAAAGGAGAAAAAATGCATGGATAATATTTCATTAGTATCAAAAGCTTCAAACAACCCTATTTTGTGGCTTCTTTGTGGAATAACTGTTGTAATCTCAGCTATTCAGGCAATATTCTACATTCGTCAGTGCAACAAAACAACAGAACAAATAAGCCTTGACCCATCAATACCAAAAAGAGCATTCAGGGTCGGACTTATTTCTGCAATCGGTCCCGCAATGGGAGTATTTATAGTAATGGTAGGATTAATGGCATCTATCGGAGGGCCTATGTCATGGTTGCGTTTATCAATCATAGGAGCCGCGGCTACTGAATTATCTGCTGCAAATATGGGCGCAGAAGCTTGTGGAGCGGTACTTGGCTCGCAGGACTACACATTAATGTGTCTTGCGGTATCATGGTTCGGCATGGCGCTTAACGGCGCAGGTTGGTTAATTTTCACAGGTGTTGCAACGCCTTCATTAGACAGGTTAAGAAATAAAATATCCGGCGGAGATATGGCATGGCTTGTAATTTTAAGCGGAGCATGTTCCCTTGGTATTTTTGGGTATCTGAATGCCGGAGAAATAATGAAGGGAACAGGAAATACTATTGCAGTAGTTGCGGGAGCAATTTCAATGGTAATTCTTATGAATACCGTATGCAAAAAATCACCAAAGCTTAAAGAATACTCCTTGGGTTTTGCAATGATTATCGGAATGTTTTTTTCAGTTTTATTTGATCAAATAATAAGGTAAATAGGGAGGAATACATTATGAGTGAAAAAGACGTATTAGAGCAATGGAAAAAAAGCAGTATCAAAATTGGATCACCAACCAATATTTTAGCAGCATTGACATCGTTTATTCCTGTTTTATGGCTATGTACCAAATATGACTGCTGGCCTCCTCTAAGTACGGTTTTGACAGCGTGGGGACTTATCGCAGCTTCATTTGGAGCATTCTATTTTGTTGAACCGATTTCATATTATGCATCTCTTGGATTATCAGGAACATATCTTAGCTTCTTATCAGGAAACATAGGCAATATGCGTGTTCCTTGCGCATCATTGGCTTTGGATGTTACTGAATCAAAACCCGGAACAATACAGGCAGAAATTGTATCTACTATGGCAATTTGCGGTTCTATTGTAACCAACTTAATTGCAACTACCTCGGCAGTAATAATAGGAGGGGCTGTTTTATCAGTGCTTCCTGCATTTATAGTTGAAGGACTTACAAAATATGCAAGTGCGGCAATTTTTGGAGCAACTTTTGGAAACTTTGCGACAAAGTATCCTAGTATAGCTGTCTTCGCTATTGCTATTCCGATTTTATTGAAATTATTTAGCGGTTTTTCGGCTGCAATGATTATTATATGCACAGTATTTGGCACACTGTTAATAGCAAGAGTTATGTATAAAAAAGGCATGGTTAAATAATAAAATAATGTATAGAACAAATTAATACATAAACTATAAGGGAGGTATATTATGGATATGTGGAAGGAATGCAAAAATCTTCAGGATGAAATTGTAAAAAACCGCAGGGAGCTTCATCAAATTCCCGAATTAGGCGGCGGTTTGCCAAAAACTAAGAGGTATGTTGAAGATAAGCTTACAGAGCTTGGAATTACATATACAGAGAATAAAACTGACGATGGATTAATAGCTACAATTGAAGGAAAGAAAAAAGGAAAGGTAATTGCTTTTCGTGC
>DCDU01000144.1:13052-13223 GCA_002316585.1 Firmicutes bacterium UBA1047
TATATTTCAAAGCATGAGGGCTGTATGCACGCATGCGGTCACGACACTCATATGGCAATGCTTTTAGGAGCGGCAAAGGTTATTAACAAAAACAAAGATAAGATTTCCGGAACTGTCAAATTGTTTTTCCAAACAGATGAAGAAGGCTCAAAAGGCGCAAAAAGAATGTGT
>DCDU01000144.1:13391-13662 GCA_002316585.1 Firmicutes bacterium UBA1047
CAAAAGGCGCAAAAAGAATGTGTGAAGAAGGCTGCATGAAGGGGATTGATGCTGTATTCGGCACCCACATAGGAACTATCATTTCAAAGGACGTACCTGCCGGTACTGTTATATGTGCCCCGGGCTGTGTTATGGCTTCATTTGATAAATTTATAATTAAGGTAAAAGGAAACGGTTGTCATGGCTCAACTCCGGAAAAAGGTATTGACCCGGTAAATATTGCTTCACATATAGTAATTAATCTTCAAGAAATCATTGCAAGAGAAATTCC
>DCDU01000144.1:13797-14181 GCA_002316585.1 Firmicutes bacterium UBA1047
GAAATCATTGCAAGAGAAATTCCGGCTGTAAAACCTGCCGTGCTTACAATCGGTCGTATGGAAATGGGAAATGCTTACAATGTAATTCCTTCAGAAGCCTTGATTGAGGGCACCATAAGAGCATTGGAAGAAGATGTAAGACAATATCTGGCAAAGAGAATCGGCGAAATTTCAAAAAGCACTGCCGAAGCATTCAGAGGTAAAGTTGAATATGAAATGGTTTGGGGAGCTCCTCCTGTTGTTAACGATGCGGAAATGGCAAAATTGGCAAGTGACTGTGCGGCAGAAATTGTCGGAAAAGACATGGTCATATCTTCGTTGCCTGCACCTAACATGGGCGGCGAAGACTTCGCTTATTACCTAAATGAAGCTCCCGGTGCATTT
>DCDU01000144.1:14550-14702 GCA_002316585.1 Firmicutes bacterium UBA1047
AAAAAGAAACAAAGAAAAAAGCAAGAAATGCACAATAACATGAAAATTGGTGATAATGTTGTTACCATAGGCGGCATTGTCGGAACCATCGTAGAAAAAAATGATTCGTATGTTAAATTGATAATAGATGAAGAAAAAAATGTTACGGTAAA
>DCDU01000144.1:14876-15056 GCA_002316585.1 Firmicutes bacterium UBA1047
AGAAAAAAATGTTACGGTAAAAGTAATTATTTATGCTGTAAGTCAAATAATTACAGAAAGCGATACAATTTGTTGAATTGAACGGTTTGCACTATCAATCCATTTTGGGGATTGATAGTACCAACCGGACAAAGTAAATGCAATTTTAATAATTTACAATTTCCTTATTGTAATTTTAAT
>DCDU01000144.1:15251-17618 GCA_002316585.1 Firmicutes bacterium UBA1047
GAGATTATGAATTTTAAAGTAACAGTTGGTTTATCTAACAAACATGTTCATTTAAGCAAAGAACATATTGATATATTATTCGGAGAAGGACATGTTCTTACACCGATAAAGGATTTAAGTCAACCCGGGCAATTTGCCTGTGATGAAAAAGTAGATTTGGTGGGACCTAAAAGAACAATAAAAGGTGTCAGAATTTTAGGACCTGCGAGAAAGGAAACGCAGGTTGAAATATCTTTGTCTGATGGATTTACATTGGGTATTAGTGACCTTCCTGTGAGAGATTCAGGAAAAACAGAAGGAACACCCGGTATTAAGTTAATCGGACCTAAAGGTGAGGTAGAGATAAATAAAGGTGTTATAGCTGCATCAAGACATATTCATATGCATACGTCAGATGCCAAAAAATATGGTCTCAAGGACAAAGATACAGTATCAGTAAAGGTCGGCGGTCCGAGAGGTCTTATTTTCGACAATGTATTGGTAAGGGTTAATGACGAATATTCATTAGACATGCATCTTGATGTTGAAGAGGGAAATGCGGCGGGACTTAAAAACGGGGATGAAGTAGAAGTAATATTAAAATAGATTAAATAAATACATTTAGTTCACATAATTAACATTATGTAAACTGATTCCGTTTTGAAGAAGCAGCAGCCTTCGAAATCTCATAATTTATAATGATATATCAAATTTAAACAGGGGAAAATATCTCCTGTTTTTTACATGCATATAAATTTAGATGCTTACTTATCTCGCGGATTTGATGAAAAATACACTTTTCTGTCGTCCGGGACAGGATGATTAACGGCACCTGTTTTTGTTGTTGACTATTGTTTTAAATGTAATGTTAATGGTATAATAAAAGTATTAAATATATGGAGGCATTATGGATTTTTTACCTATTAATATAGATGATATGAAAAAACGAGGATGGGAAGAATGCGATTTTGTTTTTGTTACAGGTGATGCATATGTTGATCATTCATCATTTGCTGCCAGTATTCTATCAAGGTTGTTGGAAAGATTCGGTTACAAGGTGGGAATTATTGCCCAGCCTGACTGGAGGGATTTATCTTCCTTTAAGGTTTTAGGAAAACCCAAATTGGCATTCCTTGTAAATTCCGGGAATATAGATTCAATGGTCAATCATTATACTACTTTTAAGAAAAAAAGGCATACCGACGCTTATTCGCCCGGCGGGAAAGCAAATCTTAGGCCTGACAGAGCCGTCACTGTGTATTCCAACAGAATAAGAGAGGCATACAAGGATGTGCCGATAATAATAGGAGGCATCGAAGCAAGCTTAAGAAGATTAAGCCATTATGATTATTGGAGCAACAGTGTAAAAAGAACTGTATTATTGGATTCGGGAGCCGATATATTAGTGTACGGAATGGGCGAAAAAGCTATGATTGAAATTGCGGAAGCGTTGGAATCGGGAATTCCTGTTGAAGAAATTACATTCATCAACGGAACCGTATATAAAACAAAGGACAGGGAGCGCCCTTACAACCCCATATTTTTGCCTAGCTATAATGAAGTTGTGTCTTCTAAGCAAAAGTACGGAGAAAGCTTTAAAATACAATATGAAAATACCGACTCCAAGTCTGCAAAGACCTTGGTGGAGCAGTATGATACCGTATATGTGGTTCAAAATCCTCCCATGGATATATTGTCCGTACAGGAATTAGATGATGTTTATGACATGGACTATATGATGGATTATCATCCAATATATAAAAGTTCAGGCGGGATACCTGCGCTCAATGAAATAAAATTTAGCATAATAAGTGTAAGGGGATGTTTCGGGGGATGCAGCTTTTGCGCTCTTAATTTCCATCAGGGAAGAATAATACAAAGCAGAAGCCACGAATCAATATTAAATGAAGTAGATAAAATGAAAAACTGCAGAGACTTTAAAGGATATATTCATGATGTGGGAGGACCTACCGCCAATTTCAGAATTAAAGCGTGCAAAAAACAAGAAAAGTACGGTGCATGTGTTAATAAGGAGTGCTTAACACCTCAAAAATGCAATAATTTACAGGTAGACCACAGCGACTATGTAAGTTTATTAAAAAAAATCAGGAATACTGAAGGTATAAAAAAAGTTTTTATTCGTTCAGGAATAAGATATGACTATGCAATATATGATAATAATGATGTTTTTATTGAAGAGCTTTGCAAAAATCATGTCAGCGGACAATTAAGAACTGCTCCGGAGCATGTTTCCGAATCGGTTTTAAAGCTTATGGGGAAACCTTCAATAAAAATATACAATAAGTTTGTGGAAAGATTTAATAAAATCAATAAAAAAATAAAAAAAGAACAATATATTGTTCCTTATTTTATATCATCGCACCCGGG
>DCDU01000184.1 GCA_002316585.1 Firmicutes bacterium UBA1047
GGTATGGAAGATAATGTTATATACAGAAAAGGAATGCTTGCAGAATCAAACGCTCAATTTGTTGCAAGAGCAAAAAGACTTGTTGAGGAAGCAGATTTAGAAGTTGCTACTCCTGACGAAGCAAGACAAATATTTGGATTGACAAGAAAAGTATTTTAATTAGCTTGCTCCCGCCACCCATTGAAGAGGTGGGGGAGTTGTTTTATATATAAATTATATATAGGGAGGAAATAATGACAGCATATACAATCAATGACTTAAAAATAGGACAGAAATCATCATTTACCAAGTCGATTACAGAAACAGATGTTTATTTATTTGCAGGTATAAGCGGCGATATTAATCCTGCGCATATTAATGAAGAATATGCCAAAGGAACTTTCTTCAAGAAAAGAATAGCTCACGGCATATTATCCGGTGCTTTAATTTCCGCGGTTATCGGTGTTCAGCTTCCCGGACCCGGAACAATATATGCATCCCAATCTTTGAACTTTTTAGCACCTGTTTACTTTGGCGACACAATAACATCAACAGTAGAGGTTAAAGAAATCTTTAAAGAAAAAAACAGAGCCGTTCTTACCACGCTCTGCACTAATCAGAACGGCGTTGTGGTAACAAAAGGCGAAGCAATTGTTTTGCCTCCAAAACAATAATATATTTATTTGAATTATGGTATAATACAGGTATTAATACTAAAAAATCGGAGGCTGCTATATATGTCAAGTGATCCTCATCAATACACTTTTTTATATAAGGTTTTAAAATCACTGTATTATGCAGTGATAACAGATAATGAGGGGAGAATTATATTATTAAGCAAAAATTACCAGGAATTATTAGGTGTTACGGATGAAGAATACATCGGCAAACATGTTCGCGATATTATTCCTAACTCTGAAATACCTCATGTTTTAGAATCAAGAAAAGAGGATACCGGTCATCTCTTTACCCTAAAAGACGGCAAAACCGTTGTTTGCAACAGAATCCCCATAATTGACAACGGCAAATTATTAGGAGTTATAAGCTCTGCCACATTTTATAAATTAGACGAAGTATCAATATTAAATCAACAAATCAAAAAATTACAGGAAGAAAATCTAAAATACAAAAAACAAATCTCTGAATTGTCTTCTACATTTAATCAAAAAGACTCCCTAAAAAAAATTATAGGCGATTCGCTGCCGATTATGGCAATTAAGGAAACAATACAGAGATTTGCGGAGTCTGATTTGACTTTTTTGATTACAGGTGATACAGGTACGGGAAAAGAAGTTTTTGCAAACGCAATACATGAATTAAGTAAAAGAAGAAACAAAAATTTTGTTAAAATAAACTGCGCTGCAATTCCTAAAGACTTATTGGAATCAGAGCTTTTCGGTTATGAACCCGGCTCCTTCTCGGGTGCATTAAAGGAAGGAAAGGTAGGAAAATTCGAGCATGCCAACGGAGGTACACTACTCCTTGATGAAATCGGAGAAATGCCTTTAAGCCTGCAGTCAAAACTGTTAAGAGTTTTGCAAGAAAGAGAATTGGAACGTGTGGGAGGTTTAAAATCAATTAAGTTAGATGTTCGCATAATTTGCAGCACAAATCAAAACATCGAAAAATTAATTGAAAAAGGCGAATTCAGAAGAGACTTATTTTATAGAATAAATGTTGTGGAAATTAATATCCCCGCTTTGCGGGATCGATTAGATGATATTCCTCTGTTATGCAAACATTTTATAGACAAAATTAATAATAAAAACGGCTTAGGTATAACTAACATAAGCAATGATGCATATTCTCTTTTCTACAATTACGAGTGGTCCGGCAATGTTAGAGAATTAAAGCATGTCCTTGAACGCGCCTGCATATCGGCAGGTTCCGGTCAGTTAAATATCGAACATTTTGATTTTCTTTTATCAAGAATGTACAAAAACAGCGATGTTAAGAAAAATGCAGATGAGGGCTCTTTAAATGATGTTACAAGTGAAGTGGAAAAAGAAAAAATTATTAGAGCACTCGTTGAAACAAACGGTAATAAATCTGCGGCAGCTAAACTGTTAAAAATTGACCGAAGCAGTTTATACAATAAAATCAAAAGATATAATATAGAAATGTAACATTTTTTTAACCAGAGTCAGCCCGTCACCTGACTCTGATTTATATATTCTCATTATTCAAATAACCCCTCAAACTTATACAAGGGAGCATCTGTTACTTTTAATTCCCTTCTTTCCTTCATTTTAACTACTTCAACAACCATATCATTTACAGGTGTAGGAATACCATGTTCTATTCCCGCCTCACATACTACGCCGTTAATAGCGTCAATTTCGCATATTCTTCCCTTTTGGAGATCCTGCAGCATGCTTGCTTCATAGATACCTGCCTTGTTTAAAATTCTGAACTTATAAATACGCTAAAAATATTAATATTAATATTAATGAAAAGTCATGAAACAATCAGACTTTAAATCCTAAATACATACTTATCCAAACGTTCAAAGGCCTCGATAATCTTTAATTTCGGCAATGCTAAATTTAAGCGAATTGCATACGGACTATTGAAGGGGCTCCCATCCTGCCACATAACTCCTACATCTGTGCCTGCTTTATAAAGCTCGGTAAGTGTAATATTATGCTTCCTGCACCACTGTTCACAGTTGAGAAAAACCATGTATGTACCTTGAGGTTTAAAAAATTTTACTCCTTTATAGTTCTTTAATATGTGGTCACAGGCATAGTCAATATTCTCTGCAAGCACCTGACATAATTCATCAACCCACTCATAACCTTCCGGTTTATAAGCTCCAATCAATGCATGAACAGAAAGAACATTCACTGCATTATAATGAGACTTGCTTCCTTGTGCTCTCACACGATCACGTAAATATTTGCTATAAATAATATGATATGCTCCGACTAAGCCTGCAAGATTAAACGTCTTGCTGGGAGCATAGACAGCAACGGTTCGATTACGAGCATCTTCACTAATACTTTGAGTAGGTATATGCTTGTTGTTATATAAAATAATATCACTCCAGATTTCATCCGAAATTACCACACAATCATTCTCTTTATAAACTTCCATGGTTTTTTCGATTTCTTCACGTTCCCATACTCGTCCGCATGGGTTATGAGGAGAACAAAATATTGCAACATGAATCTTGTATTTTTTTAACTTTGCATCCATGTCTTCATAATCCATGCGCCATACTCCGTCTTCATCCTGTATCAGGTCAGAGTGAATAATCTTCCGTCCATTGTTTCCTAATGACTCTGTAAAACCTATATATGTAGGGGAATGAAGCAGCACACAATCACCCGGAGCAGAAAATGCATTAATAGCTGATATCACACAGCCAAGTACACCATTTTCATAACCTATATGTACGGCTTTCAGGTCTGTTGCTCCATTACGATTTTCATGCCACTTAATTATGGAATGATAGTATTCCCTGCTTGGTTGAAAGTAACCAAACATAGGATGCTTTGCACGTTCAATAATTGCTTCCTGAATGGTTGGCACTGTTGGAAAATTCATATCCGCAACCCACATCGGTATAATGTCGAATCCTTCCTTTGGTGATTCCGGTCCAAATCCGGACATTAAATCAACAGCAATGGAATCCCTGCCTCTACGATCAATAATACTTGTAAAATTATATTTCATGACTGTTTACTCCTCCCGGTGGTTATTATTGCCTTCTGTTTATCTCTTTTCATATATAAGCTTTAGTCATTTCCCATCTTTGCTTTGATTATGTTTCTCGCACTTGGCAACTGCTATAAATAAAAATGTTAAATCATTATAGCATGATATGACAAATTAATCCAGTTGTTGTTTTCAGGTTTCCCCAAGTTAATAATTAACAAACCGCTAATATTGTTAATACTCCCAAGAAGCTATTACTTGACGAACGTTCTGTAACATATGATTTTTCTATTAAATCTGAAAATTCATAAACGGTGTAGGCTCGGTACTTACATCATAGAAATGCCACCATTCTTTTTCATAAGCTAAAAACCCGACACTCTCCATAACATCTTTCATATATGTTGCATTTTTTCTTCCTTCTTCTGAAGTTTTTGTACATTTCAAAGATGCTCTTTCCGTCATATCATCAAA
>DCDU01000221.1 GCA_002316585.1 Firmicutes bacterium UBA1047
GAATTTAATGAAGAAAATTTTATTAAATCTTTGAATCTCTACACGCTGATGGGTGCTGTAATAGGTTTTCTTTTGTGCGTTGTATATGTTGTTTTTAACAATATATACATATCCTTCATAAGAGGGCTTGTTCTTACAATTATGTACATTGTAACAACAGGAGGTATTCATCTGGACGGTGCAGCCGATACATCCGACGGTATATTTTCCGGCAGAACAGGAAGCAGAATATTTGAAATAATGAGTGACTCGCATATAGGAGCTTTTGGAGTAATAACACTGATATTAATTATACTTTCTCAGTTTATTCTGTTTTCATACTGTGATATTGCAGCTGTATTTATGATGCCTGTCGTAGGACGTGCCGGTGCAATAGCCGCTTGCTGGAATAAAAAATATGCAAAAAAAACAAAAGGTATGGGAACTGCATTTATTGAAAATATAAATAATAGGGTTCTGTTGATAAATTTATTAATTTTATTTGTATTTTCAATGCTTTCATATTACAGAACAACCATATTTGCTGCATGCTTTGCCACAGTCTGCGCCTCATATTTCATATCGACATTGATAGAAGACAAAATAGGCGGTATGACGGGTGATACATGCGGCTTTATTACGGAAATAAGCCAGATAATTTTTATGATTTTAGTACTTTTTTTACAGAGGTAGTTATGATATACTTAGTTCGCCACGGAGAATCCGAAGCAAATACAAAAAAGAGGTTCTGCGGAATAACGGATGTTGAACTGACGGAAACAGGTGTCTTACAGTCGGTCAGGGCAGGGAGAAAATTAAGGGATAAAGCGATACATAAAATTTTTTCAAGCCCTCTTAAAAGAGCAAAAAATACAGCTGAAATTATAGCAGACGAAATTGGATTTAATAAAAAAGATATAATTGTTGAAAATTGCTTAACGGAAGTTAATTTCGGCATTTTTGAGAATTTAACATGGCAGGAAATAGTTGAGCAATATGCTGATGAATCAGAAAGCTGGATTGAATTTAAACATAAATATAAATTCCCTAAAGGGGAAGGATATGATGACATAATATTAAGAATTTCGGGTTTCATAGATAATGTTCCCGATAATTCATTAATTGCAACTCATTTCGGTGTAATTCAAGCAATACTTTTGTATTTTGAAATTGCTGATGATAACAGCTTATGGAATTACAGCATATCAAATTGTGATATACTTGTACTAAATAACAAAAAAATCGAAAGTATTATAACCCCGTCATCTGAGCGATAAATGACATGTCTGATGATACTTTGGATTTTACATATATTTTAAAACTATGGAGGAATAACATGAATGTATTAGTAATAAACTGCGGTAGTTCATCATTGAAATATCAGTTAATTAACATGGATGATGAAAGTGTCTTGGCTAAAGGTTTAGTTGAAAGAATAGGAATTGAAGGCAGTGTTTTGAAACATGAAAAAACAGGATTAGACAAGGTTGTAATCGAAGAAGTTTTGAAAGATCACAAGGATGCAATCAATCTTGTGCTGAAAACATTGGTTGACGCAAGCTACGGAGCAGTAAAATCATTGGGCGAAATTGACGCTGTAGGGCACAGAGTAGTTCACGGCGGTGAGAAGTTTGCACAGTCAGTTTTAATTGATGATGAAGTTGTTGAAGCTATGAAGGAATGTATAGGCCTGGCGCCTCTTCACAATCCTCCAAACATTACAGGCATTGAAGCATGCAAGGAACTTTTGCCCGATGTACCAATGGCAGCAGTATTTGATACCGCATTTCACCAGACAATGCCTCCCGTATCTTTCATATACCCATTACCTTATGAATTATATGAACAAATGAAGATCAGAAGATACGGATTCCACGGGACATCACATAAATATGTATCCGGAAGAGTTGCTGAATTAACAGGCAAAAGTCTTGAAGGAACAAAAATTGTTACATGTCATTTAGGAAACGGCGCAAGTCTTACAGCTATCAAAGATGGAAAATCCTTTGACACAAGTATGGGGATGACTCCTCTTGAGGGTCTTGTAATGGGAACAAGGTGTGGTGACATAGACCCTGCAATAGTGACATTTTTAATGGAAAAAAACAATATGACAAGCGAAGAAGTTGATAATCTAATGAACAAGAAATCCGGAGTTTTGGGTATTTCAGGTGTTTCAAGCGACTTCAGAGATATTGAAGGTGCGGCTGATAAGGGAAATGTAAGAGCTCGATTAGCATTGGATAAATTTGCATATATAGTTAAAAAATACATCGGCTCCTATGCGGCGGCAATGGGCGGATTGGATTATTTAATATTTACTGCCGGTCTTGGAGAAAATTCTGCTCCCGCACGAAAAGAAGTATGTGAAGGATTGGAATTTTTGGGCGTAGAAATAGATGATGCAAAAAATAATATCAGAGGTAAAGAAGCTGAAATATCAAAAGATGGCTCTAAAGTAAAAATATTTGTTATTCCTACAAACGAAGAAGTTATGATAGCAAGAGATACAAAGGAACTTACAAGCAAATAAAGTAAACAAATTGGTGATGAAGCCTGCAAAAATAAATTGCTTGACAAATATTTTCTTTTCTCATATAATTAACTCTGCGAATAAAAAGGGTGGTATTATGTTACTTAAAATAAACAAGTTTTTATCATCTGATGCTATATCTTTAAAGGTAAATGAAAATTTTGTCATTGATGACGAAGATTTTTTAGAAAAAACACGTCTGAACAAGATTGTTTTATTAAATGGGGAAATATTCAAAATTGATGACAATCTAATGTTTTCAGGCACTGTCAATTATACCTTCACCGGTGAATGTGCAAGGTGTTTAAAGGAATTTGACAATACAATAGAAACCAAGTTTCAGGCAGTTATTGTGAAGAAAGAAGATAAAGAGTCTGATGAAATTCAATTCGTTATAGCAGACGGAAACGTACAAATGGATGAAACAATCAAACAATTGATTTATTTGTCCATGCCAATGAAATTATTATGCAATAAAGATTGTAAAGGCATATGCCCCAATTGCGGAGTAAATTTAAATTATGAAAAATGTCAATGCGAAAATAACTTAACAGATCCACGTCTGGAAAAATTAAAAGACCTGTTGAAGAATTAAGG
>DCDU01000093.1 GCA_002316585.1 Firmicutes bacterium UBA1047
GTATGGCTTATATATCCGTTTGCCGTAAAGGCTTCAGTAAATAATTTCCTTACATTGCCTTTTTTTTTGCCATATGTATTGTTAAACAGTTTAGAAATTGCTTTTTCGCACATTTCATTAAATTTGTCCGTATTGACATAGGAGTCATAAACCGAGCAAATTTCATCATAAATAATGCCTGCGGCTTTCAAATACCTGTAAGCGCTTTTGTATATATTTGCTTTGGCCTTATTTGTTTGGATAATTGCAGCTTTGTGTTTTTTTAGCTTTTGACCGTCCAAGTAGGCTCCGAAATTAATTATTTCATCAACTGCTCCCGGAATTACCGGGTCAATAGTATGAGGTGCCGTGCCGTCAACAATAAGAATTTTTAATTCAGGAATAAGTATTCCGTCAAGGCTTACATTATCGCTGGAGCAGTGTACGTATTCTGCCGAGTAACCCTTTTCATTCATTTTTCCGGCAAATTTTTTCATGAACGTGTTTTTTCCTACTCCCGGTCCTCCCTTGAGGATATAAATATGTTCTGCCTCCTCCGGATTTAATAAATAGCCGAAATAGCTGAAAAATCCTTCAGATGTGTTATTACCTGCAAAAACATGTTTTTCTTTCATTTAATACCTCCTTAAAAAGTCTATTTTTATTATATGAAAAACTTCTATTCTTGTTAAACTTAAAAAATTGATTTAATTATAAAAAAAACATTAAGGGGTATAATATTTTAGAAAGTTTTTAAAACTTTTTAAAAATTAATAAGGAGACATAAAATGGAAGGCAAAGCACAAAAAATGGAACATCATAATCCGGGTATCAAATGTGTTGTAAACACATGTCATTATTATGCCGATGGAGATCACTGTAATGCTCAGAAGATAGAAGTGCAAAAACGCAATGCAAAATCATCACAGGAAACGGATTGCGCAACATTTACTCCGAACCATCAAAGCATGACATAGACAAGACCAGAAAAAATTGTTCTTTATCCAAAGAACAATTTTTTTGCAAAAACAATCGCTTTTATGCTATAATAGGAAGCAATTGTTAATAAAGGAAGAAGTAAAATGAAGTTAATTATAACAGAGAAACCGTCGGTAGCAAAGGATATTGCAAGGGTTTTAAATATAAATGCTTTTAGAGACGGCTATATGGAAAACGGGGAATACATTATAACTTGGTGTGTGGGTCATTTGATTCAGCTTGCATACCCGGAGGAATATGATTCCAAATATAAACGATGGAATATAAGAGATCTTCCCATATTTCCGAATAAGTTTAAATACAATGTAATTCCTCAAACAAAAAAACAGTATGAAACCGTAAAGTCCCTAATGCTTGACGACAGAGTTGATGAAATAATATGTGCAACAGATGCCGGAAGGGAAGGACAGCTCATATTCGGATATGTATATATAAATGCAGGGTGCAGGAAACCTGTCAAGCGTCTTTGGATAAGCAGCATGACTGATGAGGCTATTTCCGAAGGATTCAACAACCTGAAGGACAACAAGGAATATTTCAATCTTTATAAGTCGGCAAGGTCGCGTTCAGAAGCTGACTGGCTTGTAGGGATTAACGCAACAAGACTTTTTACGGTGAAATATAATCAGAAGCTTACGATAGGAAGAGTTCAAACTCCAACATTGTCGCTTATTGTTTCAAGACAAAAGGAAATAGATGAATTTGTATCGCAGCCTTTTTATGAAGTTGTCGCAGACTGTGAAATGTTTACAGCAACATGGTTTAATAAAAAGGGAACAAGAATAGATGAGATAGAAAAAGCAGAGGCAATAGTCAATAAGTGCAAGGATAAGGAAGGAAGTATTACAAAAATAAAAACAAAAAGAGCAACAGTGGAAAGGCCTCTTTTATATGACTTGACGGAACTTCAAAGAGATGGAAACCGCAGATACGGGTATTCGGCGGAGCAAACTTTGGAGGCGGCACAAAACTTATATGAAAAATACAAACTCACAACCTATCCGAGAACAGATTCAAGGTATTTGACAAAGGATATGAAACCCAAGATTCCGGGACTTCTGCAAAACATAAAAGATGGCTGGAAGGGCTCGGAATATTGTACAGATAAGGTTATTAAGCAAAAAATAAATACAGATAAAAGAGTGATAGATGATTCAAAGGTAACAGACCACCATGCAATTATAGTAACGCCAAACATCCGAAATATTTCAGCAATAAGGCTGCCGGAGAGAGAAAAAAGCATACTGAGACTTATCGTCGCAAGATTTATTGCTATATTTGACAGAAAGCAGGAGTTTGACCAGACAGACATAGAATTGATAATCGGAAATGAAAAGTTTAAGGCAAGAGGCAAAAAAGTAATTATACCCGGCTGGAAGGAAATAGAGGATATTATGCTGGGCAGAGAAGTAAAAGAAGATGCTGAAGACAAGGAAATTACAATAAGCTTAAATGAGGGCGATAAAATCAAACCAAAGGATGTAAAGGTTGTAACAAAGAAAACAACTCCTCCGAAGCCTTACACCGAAGCAACCCTGTTAACAGCAATGGAAACCGCCGGAAAACAAATAGAGAATGAAAAATTAAGAGAAGAAATGAAGTCCATTGGATTGGGCACGCCTGCTACCAGAGCCGGTATAATCGAAAAGCTGATATCGGTGGGATATGTAAAAAGAAACAAAAAAAATCTTATACCAACTCATAATGGAATACAGTTGATTGAAATAGTTCATGAGAAGCTGAAAAAACCGGACTTAACGGGAGAATGGGAAAGCACATTGGGCAAAATCGCAAAAAAAGAAGCTTCCTCCAAGGATTTCATTGTGGACATCAAAAGATATGTTGCAGAAATAATCAAAGAAGGCAGAATCAGCTCATTTAACAATGTCAGGTTTGAAAGCACAGAAAAGCGCGGAAAAAAAGTAGAAAAAAATAAAAATTAATTAATAAATGTATTATAAATTGATTTAAATATTTATTTATATTAAAATAGAATCAACAAATGAAAAGGAGCTTAGCATGGAATTTTTAATTGAAGG
>DCDU01000060.1:0-584 GCA_002316585.1 Firmicutes bacterium UBA1047
GAAGTTTTAAGGTCATTTGAAAAACTTGATATCAATCCTGAATTTATAGATGATTTTTATAAACAAGCAGAAGACAACGATCTTGAAATCTTGGGATTTCAAGATGATATGATACCTGAAAAGGTTGATGATGCCGATGATTCTGATACAAAAGAGGAGGAGCCGGATTTTTTTGTAAGTCAATCTGACGATGATATTCTTAAGGGAGTCAATATAGATGACCCTGTAAGAATGTATTTGAAGGAAATCGGAAAGGTTTCTTTGCTGACTGCAAACGAAGAGGTTGAATTAGCAAAAAGAATGCAGGAGGGCGACGAAGAAGCCAAAAAAAGATTGGCTGAAGCTAATCTGAGATTAGTTGTCAGTATTGCAAAAAGATATGTAGGAAGAGGTATGCTTTTTCTTGATTTAATTCAGGAAGGAAACTTAGGACTGATAAAAGCCGTGGAAAAGTTTGATTATACCAAAGGTTTTAAATTCAGTACATATGCAACCTGGTGGATTCGTCAGGCAATAACAAGAGCAATTGCCGACCAGGCAAGAACAATAAGAATACCTGTGCACATGGTTGAAACCATCAATAA
>DCDU01000060.1:720-4411 GCA_002316585.1 Firmicutes bacterium UBA1047
CAGGCAAGAACAATAAGAATACCTGTGCACATGGTTGAAACCATCAATAAATTAATCCGAATTAAAAGACAGCTTTTACAGGAGTTAGGAAGAGATGCCACTCCTGAAGAAATAGCATTGGAAATGGAAATGGAGCCTGAAAAAGTTAGAGAAATACTAAAAATCGCTCAGGAGCCTGTTTCATTGGAAACTCCTATCGGAGAGGAAGAAGACAGCCACCTCGGAGATTTTATTCCGGATGATGAAGTTCAGGCACCTTCGGACGTTGCGACATTTACCTTGCTTCGTGAGCAGCTTTCCAACGTTTTGCATACTTTGACGGACAGAGAGCAAAAGGTACTAAGGCTTCGTTTTGGTTTGGATGACGGAAGAGCAAGAACACTTGAAGAGGTCGGTAAGGAATTTGATGTTACAAGAGAAAGAATACGCCAAATTGAAGCCAAAGCTCTGAGAAAGCTTAGACATCCAAGCAGAAGCAAAAAATTGAAAGATTATTTGGAATAAAAAGGAATGTCCCCGAATTATGAGGGCACACCCACAAGGCGGCAAATGGAATGTAAAAATTCCATTTGTTTTGTATTAGGACTTATTACTCCGATGTATTAGAATTTAACGGTCAGATTATTTATAAGAGGTCTATATGAACAGGCTAAAATGTATTAAGTCCATGGTTGATAAATGCAGCACTGCTGCGGATATCGGCACAGATCATGGATATGTGGCAGAAATGCTGTTAAAAGAAGGAATATGCGAAAAAGTTATTGCAACCGATTTAAATGAAGGTCCCTTAAACAGAGCCAAAGAACATTTATCCTCTGTTAAGCTCAGCGATAAATGTGATTTCAGGCTTGGAAGCGGTCTTACCGTTTTAAATGAAGGGGAAGCGGATGCAATTATAATAGCAGGGATGGGCGGAGATTTAATTTCGGAAATAATTGAAACCTCCAAGGATACGGCAATGAAAGCCAAGCAACTGATACTGCAGCCTATGACGGCAGTGGATAATTTAAGGCGATACCTTTCAGAGCATGGCTTTGAAATCATTGATGAAAATATCGTAAGAGAATACAACCACTTTTATTTTATAATAAAAGCAAAAAAAGGACTTGCCAAAAAAGAGGATGAAATTTATTATGAAATCAGCCGGATTTTATTGAATAAAAAAGAACCCTTAATGCTTGATTATATAAATAAAGTATTGAATACCAACAAAAAAATAATAAGCAGCCTTGAAAAAACTGATAATACAGAATATAATATAAAAATAGAGAGCTTAAAAAAGAAAAACAAAAAAATAAAGGAATTAATAAAATGAATTTGAATTCTATAATTAATTTATTAAATAATGAAATTAAACTGAAGGAACATGAAGCATGGGACAACAGCGGACTGCAGATAGGCTCCGAAAGAAGTTACATAAATAAAATTATGTTAACTTTGGATTTGGATTTAGAGGCTGCGGAACATGCGATAAAGGAAAAAGTTGATTTAATAATAACTCATCATCCGTTTTTTTTCAGCTCCATAAAAAGAATCGACCTTGATACATATGACGGCAGAATAATTAAAATGTTGATTGCAAATAACATAAATCTTTACAGCATGCATACTAACTATGATATGGCTGATAAAGGCGTCAATTACGACCTTGCAAGGAAGCTTAATATATTGAATTATCAGATTCTTCATCCCGTTAATATTGATAAAAGCGGTTACGGGGGAATAGGAGAGGTTAATCCGGTCAACATAATTGAGTATTCCAAGTTTGTAAAAGAGGCGCTAAGCGCCGGATATGTTAAGCTATATTGCGCGGATGACGGCAGAGTAATCAAAAAAGTTGCATTCTGCGGCGGCAGCGGTGGTGAATTTATCGAAGATGCAATAAAGTTAAATGCCGATGTCTATATAACCGGAGATATAAAATATCATCAGGCACAAACTGCTGTTAAGAATAATATATGTATTATTGATGCAGGACATTATAATACGGAAAAGCATTCCATGGAATTGTTAAAAGAAGTTTTGGATAAAACAGATATGGAAATAATCTATTTTAAGAAAAATATAACATCAGAAAAAATAATATAGAGGTAGTTATGGATAAAAATTTTGAGTACATGAGAGTTGCAGCGGCAGTACCTTCCTTAAAAGTGGCAGATCCAAATTACAACGCAAAAGAAATTGCTGCAATTTCGGTAAGAGCCGCTGAAGAAGATGTAAGAGTCTTGGTGTTCCCGGAGCTTTGTATTACAGGATACACCTGCCAGGATTTATTTAGCCAGAATACACTGATAGGTGAATGTGAAGAGGCCTTAAGTTTTATATTGGAAAAAACTAAATATTTAAATATGCTTATAGCGGTGGGTATGCCTGTAAAAGCCGATAATCAGCTATTTAACTGCGCCGTTGTTTTAAAGGATGGGAAAATTTTAGGTGTTGTTCCAAAAACATATATACCAAATTACAAAGAATTCTATGAAAAAAGATGGTTTGCTTCTTCGGTCAATAGGCTATCCGATGCAATTTATTTGTGTGAGCAAGAAGTAATTTTCAATGAAAATCTATTGTATAAAGATAATTTGTCATCTCTTTGCGTTGGTATAGATGTTTGTGAAGATTTGTGGGTGAGTATTCCTCCCAGCTCTTATCACACAATATACGGAGCCAATTTAATACTAAATTTATCGGCAAGCAATGAAACCGTGGGAAAGGCTGATTACAGAAGAGATTTAGTAAGAATGCAATCCTCCAAATGCATAACTTCATATGTTTATTCTTCCACGGGGGAGGAAGAAAGTACAACTGATTTAGTTTATTCAGGACACTGCATGATTGCGGAAAACGGTAAAATATTAGAGGAAGACAATTTAAGCAACGGGTTTATTTATTCGGATATTGATTTGGAAAAGATAAACAGCGAAAGATGCAATCTTAACAGCTATATGGGTAATATAGAAAAAAGAAACTATAGATATGTCAGTTTTAATTTAGGCTGCAGTGAAAAAGCAGAGTTGGAAAGATTCGTAGACCCGAGACCATTTGTGCCGTCGGCTGAAGATAAAGACAGAAGATTAAGTGATATCTTAGACATTCAGGCAACAGGGCTTTATCAAAGGATGAAAAAAATAAATGCCAAAAAAGCAATCATAGGCATTTCCGGCGGTTTAGACAGCACCTTAGCATTGATTGCAACTGTTGAAGCCTTCGTAAAATTAAAAGAACCTCTTAAAAATATAATTGCTGTTACTATGCCCGGATTCGGAACTACCGACAGAACCTATAATAATGCACATGTATTGATGAGAGAGCTTGCTGTAACAGTACGGGAAATTTCAATAAAGGAAGCCTGCCTGCAGCATTTTAAAGATATCGATCATGACATTGACAATCATGATGTAACATACGAAAATGCCCAGGCAAGAGAAAGAACTCAAATTTTAATGGATATTGCCAATCAAGAAGGGGGTATTGTTGTAGGGACCGGCGATTTGTCAGAGTTAGCATTGGGATGGTGCACTTACAACGGCGATCATATGTCAATGTACGGTGTAAATTCAGGTATTCCTAAAACATTGGTAAAATACATAGTCAAGTGGTATGCTGATTATAAAACAACAGGTGAAATACAAAAATCACTTATTGATGTATTCAATACACCTGTAAGCCCTGAGCTGCTTCCTCCGGACAAGGA
>DCDU01000060.1:4675-4800 GCA_002316585.1 Firmicutes bacterium UBA1047
TTGGCAAAAATAGCTTTTGAAGAGGAATATTCTGATGATGTTATTCTTGAAACATTAAAGAAATTTTACAAAAGATTTTTTACTCAGCAGTTCAAGCGTTCATGCATGCCGGATGGGGTGAAGGT
>DCDU01000127.1:0-614 GCA_002316585.1 Firmicutes bacterium UBA1047
CTTATTTTATTGAACTCTGTCTTAAGGTCTGCCTCCTGACCTTTTACGAAAGGCTTGGCTTCCTGTTTTGTCTTGATTCCATATTCTGTTATAGGTTTAACTTCATTAAAAATATAATCGAAATTTATATTTCTGATTGTATTTTCTGTCATAAAGCTTTTCAATATTCATCACCGCCCGACACAACGTCAACTATTTTTACTCCGGTCAGGACCCTTTCCATGTTTTCTTTAAAAACTTCACTGTCAAAGAAATATCCTGCGGGAGATACCGGATTTAAAGTTACAGCCAAAACATTTATTGTATTCATGGCCTCAACTTTAAGCCCCTTTCGCCTCATTTCGTTCCACACATTAACATCGGTAAATATTTTTGTTCCGTCTTCTATTATTAATTTAATGCCTCTTAAATATTTATTTTCCCATAAATCCTTCAACAGTGCAGAAGTGACTGCACCCTTAACAAATACATGAGTTGATTTTTCATCGATAAGAGCACTGATTTTTTTGCCGCCTGTAATGCTTGTTTTAATATCGGGAGCAACTGCTCTTCCACCTCCTGATATGATGCATGTTTTATTTATTCTTTGCAGTATCTTTTTAACATGCTCATCA
>DCDU01000127.1:713-5741 GCA_002316585.1 Firmicutes bacterium UBA1047
CTGATATGATGCATGTTTTATTTATTCTTTGCAGTATCTTTTTAACATGCTCATCAGTTTCATTTAATGAGTAGCATTCCACAGCATGAGCCGTTTTTTCCAAAACCTTTTTCATATCCCTGCTTAATACGGCTCCTGTTGCAATAACACATGCATCTGTAATTACGGGAGATGAAACAGCTTTTCTGTCTATGGCTCCATCTATGAATACAACTTCTGCTCCGTAATATATAAGGCGTCCCGCAACATATTTCATATCTGTTGTACTGACAGGTCCGGCAATCTGAATATTGCCTCTTTGTCTTACCCTTACTATTATTACTTCGCCCATGGCAGTTGAAATTCCCGTTGTTTCCAATATTTCAGTTTTAGCATTTGAAAGCATCAGCGTTTTTTTTGCCGTGGCAACATACATTCCCTCAGTAACCAAAATTGATGGTTTTTGTGTCTGTGTCACTAAGTCTGTATTTTCTCCGTCACGCCCTGTTGACGTTATGCCTGTTTTTATGTTTAAATTATCCGCCTCTTCTATGAGATAATTAAGTGTAACAGTCTTTCCCGCATTCTTTGCAAGCCCTATGATTGATACAGTTTTGTAATTATTCTGTTTTAAAGTTTCAATTAATCTCATAAAAAGCCCCTTTTTTCGATAGGAGAACAGCTGTAAGCCATTGTTCTCCTATCGTTGTTCTATTGTGTGCCGTGTTATTTATGAACTCTGTCTCTTCTTGCTAATTTTGTAGGTTCAAGAGCCAAGTCATTTCCTTGAAGCAGTCCCGCAACTCCTGTCAAAGGGTCACTCTTCTTGCCCTGACATACGTCACATGTGCATTCCAATTCAGGTAAGTTTGGTTCAGTATATGTTGTAATAACACCTTCATAGTTTCTTAGAATAACTTTGTCAGCTGATTGCGACAATACATAATTAGGCATTACAGGAATCTTTCCGCCGCCGCCGGGTGCGTCAACAACAAATGTCGGTACGCAGTAGCCTGATGTATGTCCTCTTAAGCTTTCCATTATTTCAAGACCTTTTGCAACAGGTGTTCTGAAATGTTCAATTCCAAGTGAAAGGTCACATTGATAAATATAATATGGTCTTACTCTGTTCATAACAAGTTTATGAACTAAATCTCTCATAATATGCGGACAATCATTAACTCCTCTTAACAATACAGATTGGTTTCCTAACGGAATACCTGCATCTGCAAGCTTTCTTAAAGCTTCCATGGATTCAGGAGTGAATTCTTTCGGATGGTTAAAATGAGTGTTCAGCCAAATCGGATGGTATTTCTTAAGCATGTTTACTAAGTCATCTGTAATACGCTGCGGTAAAACAACAGGTGTTCTTGAGCCTAATCTGACTATTTCAACATGTGGTATTTCTCTTAATTTGCTGATTATATATTCTAATTTTTTGTCTGAAACCAACAAGCAGTCTCCGCCGGATAGCAATACGTCTCTTACTTCCGGAGTTTTTCTGATATATTCGATACATTTATCGATGTTTTCCATTCCAACTTCATCATCGCACTGTCCCGCAAATCTTCTTCTTGTACAATGTCTGCAATACATTGAGCATTGGTCAGTTATTAAGAACAATACTCTGTCAGGATAACGGTGAGTTAATCCGGGTGCCGGTGAATCTGTATCCTCATGCAATGGGTCAAGCATGTCAGCATCACTTACATGTGTTTCGACAAATGTCGGAACAGCCTGCATTCTTATGGGATCTCTCAGGTCATCCTTATCCATATGTGCCGCATAGTATGGAGTGATACCCATTCTGAATTTTTCCAATACCTTGCCGATATCTTCTTCTTCTTTTTTTGTAACATTAATTATTTTCTTTAATTTTTCTACTGTGTCTATTCTGTTTTCGACTTGCCATCTCCAGTCATTCCACTCTTCCGGTTTAACATCTTTCCAAAGTTCAATTTCATTATAATAAGCCACTATTATACCTCCTAAAATATTTTAACAAGCTAATACATGTCATCCCCCCTTGAAGAATTTTCTTGAAACGGCAGAATGACATATTGCTTATTTCTGACTTAATTCTTTATTATGCGTATAGTTTTGTGAATAATTCTTTTAGTCCTTTACTATCTCTCATTACCTGCAGCGCTGTTTCAGAGTGTCCCTTAGTATAGCCGTTTCCAACTATCATATTAATGTCCTTGCCAACACCTTCAGCTCCTAATGCCGCTTTTGTAAAGCTTGTAGCCATACTGAAGAAGTAAACTGTTCCTTCATCCTTTGTAGCAAGTATTGCTGACATTTCACAATTTGGTCTTGATACACAGCTGATTACCAAATCACATAATTGTCCGTCTGTTGCTTCCATAACTTTATCGTATACTTCAATTGCGTTTGTAGCATCTCCCGATATTAATACATCCGCCAATCCAAGTTCTCTTACCGTATTAAGCGATACTTCCCTGTGCGCCCAGCATATAACTTTTCCTGTAGGGCCGGCTTTTTTCTTTGCTTCATATAAGCATAATAATCCTGATTTTCCGCCGCCGCCAAGAACTAAAACAGTGTTTCCTTCTTTAACCAATTTCTGAGTTTGTGCGGGAGCTCCTGCTACGTCAAGTACCGATAATGCAAGATTTTCAGGTATGTCATCAGGAAGCTTCGCATAAATTCCACTTTCAAATAATATTGCTTTTCCCTTGATATCAACTTGGTCAATATCTTTTCTTACTTCTAAAATTTCTTCAATTATTAGTGGAGTCAGTGACAATGATACCATTGTTGCTATTTTATCTCCAACCTTCAAATCTGTTTTTCCTTCAAGTGCGGGTCCTATTTGTTCAATAGTACCGATAAGCATTCCGCCTGAACCTGTTACAGGGTTTTGATGTTTTCCTCTTTCAGCAACAATACCCTTCATTATTTCTTTGATTTTTTCTACGTCTCCGCCAGCCTGGTCATTGATTTGTGTGAAGCTTGCCGAGTCAACGTTCAAAGTCTGTACATTAATTAGAATTTCGTTGTCGTATATTTCCATCGTATTGTCAATTTTCAATGCCGGCTGGGGTAATACTCCCTTTGGTTCAATTACTCTGTGTGTTCCGTATGGATTTCCTTTTTTCATAGTACCTCCTGTAAATTTTTAATTATTTGGGTTAAATGGTCTTGGGTTGAATACTGGGTATATTCAATTATATAATTAGCAAGAATCATGCCAATTATCCAAAAAAATATAAATAGCTAATTTTCAGCATTTCTTTAAAAACACTTTATCCATCAATCAACCAAGTGCCGAAAATTCAGCTTTTTGTTGTTGATGGTTAAATAATTTTTTGGTATAATAAAGTGTGGGTTCATACCTCCGAACAGATATTTGTTGATTTTTATTATATTATATGAAATAATATTGAAGTTATATTAATATGAATATGAATTCCTGCTCACATATTAATGATTGCTAAATAAAATATATTGAATGATTAATTTTACCTGCATAAAGAAAAGAATCTAATCATTTAATAAAATATTTAAAAGAAGGTATAGAATGGATAACAGACCGATTGGAATTTTTGACTCCGGAGTCGGAGGATTGACGGTAATGAGGGAAGTTATGGAACAGCTTCCCTATGAAAACATAATATATTTGGGGGATACCGCAAGAATACCCTACGGCTCTAAATCAGAGCAAACAATAAAAAAGTATGCACATCAATGCTCCGCGTTTTTAAAAGGCAAAGATGTTAAAACTATTGTCATAGCATGCAACACCGCAAGCTCCATTGCTCTTGACAGCTTAACAGATTACTTTGATATTCCTGTTATTGGAGTTATAGACCCGGGAGCAAGGAGTGCATCTAAGGCTACCGAAAACGGAAGAATCGGAGTTATCGGTACGACAGCTACCATCAACAGTTATGCGTATCAGGAAAAAATAATGGAATACCGTCATGATGCTGAAGTAATCGGCATACCATGTCCGCTTTTTGTTCCGATAGTCGAAGAAGGCTGGGAATATTCTCATGTTGCAGAGCTTACTGCAGAAAAGTATCTGACAGAATTAATTGAGCACGATGTTGATGCATTAGTTTTAGGATGTACGCATTACCCCATACTCAGATACACCATTAAGAAGGTTGTGGGTCCTCATGTGAAGCTGATAAATCCTGCCTTTGAAACCGCTAAAGATTTGAAAAAATTACTAAACGAAAAGAATCTTTTCAATGAAAACTATGACATACCAAGATATGAATATTATGCAACTGATGCACCGGAACGCTTAAGAAGAATCGGAGGCAATTTTTTAAAAAAGGAAATTGATAATCTTTATGAAATTGCAATAGATAACCTTTCGTAAAGGGGATGTAAAATGGAAAATGTAAAAGTCAGAATTAACACTGTACAGACAGTTGATGAAGCAGGCAATGAAGATGTTATTGAAATACTGACGGAAGCGGAATTGGAGAAACTTGATGACTGCTTCATAATAAACTATGATGAAAGCGAAATAACGGATCGTAAAGGAAGCCGGACCAGGTTAAAAGTATATAAAGATAAAATGATAATGACCAAAGTTGGAATCTATTCTTCCAAAATGGAATTCCAGCAGGGCATTAAATACAGCAACTTATATTCAACTCCTTACGGAAGCTTTGACTTAGGCTTCATAACAGTTGTTTACGATAATAACTTAGGTGAAGAGGGAAGAGGCAATGTATATGTGGAATATAAGATTACTTTTGCTGATTTGGATGAAAGCTATAATAAATTAAGCATTGATATAATTTAGTCAAACATATGATAAAGAATTATAAAAGCGAACATTATCGCCTATTTTTCGGCATCATATGCCCAAAATTCAGCACAAAGGAGGAAACCTATGGAGATTAAATATTTTGACGCTATAATACAAGCAATTGAATTAATTAATGATGGAATTCACGTGGTTGATGCAAGCGGAAAGGTTGTATATTACAACGCTTCAGCAAAACAATTAGATGAAATAGACGCTGAAAAGACAATCGGAAGACATATACTTGAAGTATATCCTTC
>DCDU01000215.1:0-2266 GCA_002316585.1 Firmicutes bacterium UBA1047
CAACAATTATTTTAATATCTCATCGCATTACTACCTTGATGGAATCTGATACGATTTTAGTTTTGGATAAGGGAGAAGTATCCGATATGGGAACCCATGAAGAATTAATAAGCAGAGATGGTATTTATAAAGATATTTTTAATGTTCAGATGAATTTATCGGAGGAGATTTAGAATGAATTATTATGAGGAAGAAAGCTATAAATCCTTTAATATCAGACCATGGTTAAAATTAGGGAGATTTTTCAAACCATACATTAAGAATATTATAGGCATTGTTTTATTAATGCTCCTTACTGCTGCCATGGATTTGTCCATTCCCTTATTTCAAAAATATGCCGTGGATAATTTCATAGTGAAAAAAACTACAGCAGGCATATATGGTTTTATCGTTCTTTATGCAGCAGCTTCAGTAACAATGGCCATATCTGTCACTATATTTGCGCGCATGGCAATAGGTGTTGAAATGCATATAGGCATGGATTTAAGAAAGGAAATATTTGAACACCTCCAAAACCTTTCGCTGTCATATTACAATACAACTCCCGTGGGTTATATAATGGCAAGAACCTTAAGTGATACAAATAAAATCGGAACTATGATTGCATGGGGATTAGTTGATGTATTTTGGTCATTTGCTTATGTAATAGGCGCTTTCATCGCAATGTTTTTGCTGAATGCAAGATTGGCTTTGATTGTAATGTTGGTAATTCCGGTTATGGCGGTTATAACTGTTTATTTTCAAAATAAACTTTTATTAACAAGCAGAAAATTAAGAAAAGTAAACTCAAAAATGACAGGAAGCTTCAATGAGGGGATATCCGGCGCAAGAACATCCAAGACATTGGTAATTGAGGAAAAAAATCTGATTGAATTCAAGAATATAAGCGGTGAAATGAAATCGGCGGCAATCAGATTGGCAAGGCTGAATGCTTTATATATTCCCATAATTGTATTTTTCGGCTCCGTATTAACAGCCTTAGTCTTAGCTAAGGGCGGAAGGTTAGCAATGGAGCAGATTATTCAAATAGGAACACTTTCCGCATTTCTTTCCTATGCAATCAACATATTCGAACCAGTTCAGCAGCTGGCAAGGACATTTGCCGAAGTAATATCATTGCAGGCTAATATTGAAAGAGTTACGGATTTATTGGAGCAGGAGCCTTTAATAAAGGACAGTGATGATGTAGTCGGGGTTTACGGAGATAATATAAACCCGAAAAAAGAAAACTGGGAAGAAATAGAAGGAGAAATTGAATTTAAAAATGTTACCTTTAAATATCCCGACGGAGATGAGGAGGTTTTAAATAATTTCAACCTTCATATTCCTGCGGGTACGAATGTTGCCATTGTCGGAGAAACAGGAGCCGGCAAAAGCACCCTTGTAAATCTTGCCTGCAGATTTTTCGAGCCTACGGAAGGAGAAATACTGATAGACGGCAGGGATTACAGATACAGGTCCCAGCTTTGGCTTCATTCCAACATAGGTTATGTTCTGCAAAATCCTCATTTGTTTTCAGGTACAATCAAGGAAAATATTAGATATGGCAAATTAGATGCAACAGATGAAGAAATAATAGAAGCTGCTAAAATTGTTTCGGTTGATACTATAATTGATAAATTGGAAAAAGGTTACGACAGTCAGGTTGGCGAGGGAGGAGACAGACTTTCTACCGGGGAGAAGCAGCTTATATCAATAGCAAGAGCAATATTAGCAGACCCTAAAATATTTATTTTGGATGAAGCAACATCTTCCATAGACACAAATACGGAAAGACTTATTCAAAAAGGAATTGAGTATTTATTAAAGGGCAGGACCTCGTTTATAATTGCTCACAGGCTTTCTACCATTAAAAAAGCGGATATTATTTTAGTGGTTAATGACGGCAAAATAATCGAACGGGGAACACATAAGGAATTAATAGCAAAAAAGGGACATTATTATAATTTATATACCAAGCAGTTTGAAGAAGAAAAGACGCTTGAAGTCTTTAAATAATATTAGGGGGACATTCCTCTGCCGGCAAAAACTATCCCTGCGGCGGAGCGTGTCTTCTTTCATTTTAGTAGCAAATAATTACATTGACACATGTTTTGAATTATGTTATTATTCTTATGCTGTGCTACACGGGGAGGTAGCGGTGCCTTGTACTTGCAATCCGCTGAAGCAAGGTGGAATTCCCTCCCGGAGGCTTACATTGTGAGGTCTGACTTTAATAAGTGGCGTTGATAACTTGGTCTTGCGCAACAAAAACCTATGAACCCTG
>DCDU01000215.1:2408-4764 GCA_002316585.1 Firmicutes bacterium UBA1047
CAGGTCCGGAAGGAAGCAGCAGTAAGTAGATCCTTTTGTGTGACGCGAGGGTGCCGGGTTTGAGTTAACTATTGGAGTAACGCTTGTGATGTATTGTCGAAGGAGGGTGCACAGCTTTTTTTATGCATTTTTATCTGTCATTCAAATAAATTTACAATCTGTATCTTTTAAGGAGTACAGAATGCTGTATAATTATATTAAAGAATAATTAACTAATATAAGGGATGGTGAAAAAATGGATGACAAAAAAATCAAAGATATGGTATACACAGCCTTGTTTGCTGCTTTAGTCTGTGTTGCAACCTTTATTATAAAAGTACCTTCACCGATTACGGGCGGATATACACATTTGGGAGACGGATTTATATTTGTTGCTGTAATTTTGCTGGGAAAGAAAAACGGCGCGTGGGCAGGCTCCATTGGAGCAGCTTTGGCGGATATAATCGGAGGATACAGCTTTTATGCGTTGCCTACATTTATTATTAAGGGGATTATGGCTTTAATTATGGGAATAATGATTGAAAAGCTTCCTTCCTCCATAAAGTACAGATGGGTTGCCGGAGCAGTAATGGGAAGTATATGGCAGGTATTGAGCTACTATGTAGTGGGCTCATTATTTGTAGGAAATTTCATAACAACCATAAGCGAAATTCCCGGAAATGCAATTCAATCGGCAGCGGGTATAATAGTATCGGCAGCATTTTTAGCCGTGTTTAAAAATACCCCAATAGGGAAAAAAATGATACATTGTTAGGCATGCTCTACAGCCGTTTGTCAGACGTATGGCAACACACCTCTTGCAAATGGCTGCAGGTTAACCATTCTATTTACGACACCTGTTTACGGTGTCTTTTTATTTACGGTGTCGTATTTACTGTTTCCGGATTGATGAATTCCGGCGGATACAATACATTTGAAATATCCATTCCTTCAATAAAGCCGGTTGCGGCTTCACCGCCGACGGTTATTTTTATACTGTCTACTCCCGGTATTGAGGTGAAAGTATATATGAAGGATTCTATCATCATATACCTTAAATCATTTTTATCCTTGTAAACATTTAATAAATCTTCATTAAAATCAAGAATCAGTGTCCTTCCCTGAAATGATGCATTGTTTAAGGCTACTGTCTTTGGTACGGGGCTTATGCCATAGTTTATGTCTGTATCTGAATATGCGTCAAATATTTTTAGAGCCTTAATTTCTATTGTGTCGCTTTCGGATATACCGATTTGCTCAGGGTATAACTGATAATCAAATAAGTAATATCTACCGTCAACCTTATGTGCCATAAATAATAAATAATTATTCTCATTATTAAGCACAGGATTGACAGTATCTATCCCATGGAAGTAAGTTTCAACCTTGCTCCTGTCAACTGTAAAGGCAACGCTGTGAATCGGCCAGTATCTTTCGACAGCAAATATTGTTTTCACAAAAGAGTTATAGGACAACAATCCTCCCGTGCTTCCGCTGTTGTAACTTTCATAAGAGCTTGGAATATCAATTATAACATTTCCGTTATTATATGTCGTGTTTGTAACGTCCTTGATTACCGATTTAAGTCCGCTATTAACAGGACCGTTCTGCAGCTGTTCAATTGCCATTCTTGTAATGGATTTATCTTCAACCACAAATCTTGTAACAGGGATTAATGTGTCTGCATTTTCTGCGGCGAAGTAAAGTGTCAGTCCTTTTGTTCCCGCAGGTGCCGCATTAACTGCCGGATAATAGCTGCCTAAACTGTCATATGTTACGGTTACCGATACTGAAGATTTACTATCGTTTGCTATTAAATTTGAATTAAATTTAAATTCATATATTCCATCTTCAAGTCCTAATTTCTTTTGACTTATGCTTAAGGCAGTAATTATGGGATTATCCTTGCTTACTGAAATTGTTGTATCAATTGAGGGAGAAATAAGCTCTAAATTTTTAATGTTGCTTTTAATCAGTTGATTATCCATATATATGTCCACATTAAAAATGCTGTCGGTAACAATTTTAATCACCTCTTCTTTAGAGGATACATGATTTATTGTTATTGATTCGGGGTTTAACATTTTGTATTCTTCGGTTTCTAAATCTAAAGTGCTTTCTTCAACGGGAGTTTCAATTTCAATTGTCCCTTTATAGTCAATTGGCGACAGATTAAACAAATATGTAGATGAACACAGCCCTATAAGACCTACAATTATTATATTAACGAATGCTTTCATACAAATACCTCTTATAATTATATATTAATATTATACAATAAAACATTATAAAAACAAAGGAATAATGAAATAAATATTTTCTTTGTCTTTACTGTTAGCAGCACCAAAGAAAATTCATATAATATCAATAAATGGAG
>DCDU01000152.1:0-231 GCA_002316585.1 Firmicutes bacterium UBA1047
ATTATTACCATAACAACAGTGTATCCGTCTTGGATGATGAGGATGATGCAGATAGCGAAGATGATGAAGATAACGACAGCGAATATATCAGAGATAATGCGGATAATAAAGAAAAAAATGCAAGCGGCGGAGACGATGCATTTAAGCAAATGGAGATAAGAGGCAGAGACATTGTATCGGGACTTCCTTTGAAAATAACAATAACAAATGATGAAATCAGAGAAGCAATTA
>DCDU01000152.1:373-646 GCA_002316585.1 Firmicutes bacterium UBA1047
TGATGAAATCAGAGAAGCAATTACTGAAACAATTAATTCAATCGTTAATGCCATAAAAAGGGTTCTCGAAAGAACACCTCCTGAATTATCTTCCGATATTTATACAAACGGAATTTATTTAAGCGGAGGCGGAGCTTTATTAAAAGGTCTTAATATGTATATTGAAAAAGAAACAGGAATCAAAGTCTTTGTTGCCGATAATCCGTTGCAGAGCGTTGCTTTGGGTGCAGGCAGAATTAGTGAAAATTTGTAAAGCGGTGAATAAATGAATTT
>DCDU01000152.1:756-8176 GCA_002316585.1 Firmicutes bacterium UBA1047
CGGTGAATAAATGAATTTTTTAAGAGAGCATTTTAAGAAAATATTATTCTTTCTTACTATTTTTATATTGATAATAATGATAGGGTTGTCATCAATAGGGCGAACGGAAAACGCTGATTTAGGTTTTTTTGGAAACTTGATTTCCGGATTTCAAAAAGTAACTTATAAAACAGGTCTTACCCTTACCAACTCATTTTACTCTGTTCAGGAAATTGTAAAAATGCGTGAAGAGAATATTATGCTTACGGAAACTGTTTACAGCCTTAAGGAACAGGTAAGGATTTTGGAAAATATCGTTAACAAATCCGATGTCTTGGAAACAGAATATGAAATGAAGAAAAACCTTTCTTATGACTATGTTGTTGGACAAGTAATTGCCCTTGACGATTCCAACTGGTTCAGCAGGTTCACCATCGATAAGGGTAAAAATGACGGTATAAAGCAAAATGATATAGTTATACAAGCTGTGAAAACAGAAGATGGAATTGTACAGATAGGTCTTTTGGGCATAGTTGCGGAAACTTCATCAAATTGGTCTAAGGTAATTACCCTTTTGGATGAAAGCTGCAAGGTAAGTTTTAGAGACATTAACAACGATGAAAGCGGAATTGTGCAGGGAAGCATTGACAGCAATGTAACGGGATATTTTTTCAACAGCAAAGTCAGTGCGGATATAGGAGATAATCTTGTAACATCAGGAATCGGTGAAATTTATATTCCTGATATTTATATCGGTGATGTTAAAGAAGTTGTTAAAACGACAGATGCTTCCACTCAAAGGATTATCGTTGCTCCGGCAGTTGAATTTACAAAGATAAACAGAGTTTATGTTCTGACTAAATAGTGAAAGGCAGTTATATGAAAAGAATAAGTCTTATGTCTTCCTTAATAGTTTTATTTTTTATATTTCAAACGTCATTTTTCTGTTTTTTTAATCATTTTAACGTCATTCCAAATTTTTCTCTGATTTTACTTATAATACTTGCTATGTTATCAGATGGATTAACCGGAGGAATTCTTGGCTTTATGACCGGTATGTTATATGATGCAATGATATTTGATATTTTTGGCGTATATACTTTAATTTATTTTTTTATCGGTGCAATAACAGGAAGCTTCAGCGATGACATGCTGAGAGAAAACTATCTTGTTTATGGCACGATAACAGGACTTTCAACCTTAGTGATGCATTTTTTACTGTACTTGATATTATTCTTTTTAAGATTCAGGGTTCAAACGGCCGGAAGCATTTTGCCGGGAATAATTTTGGAAACTGTAATAAATGCGGTTCTTGCTGTATTTGTATTAAAATTTGTTATATATATATTTGATTTATTTAAAGTAAAAGCATGAGGTGTTAAATTTGTTAAAATTTTTTAAAAATCGTTTTAATATTTTATATTTAATAATAGTTGTGCTGTTGGTTGCTTTAGGCTTTAGAATGGCGGTTCTTACCATTGTGGAAGGACAGGACTACAGACAAATTGCGGATATTAAAAAAATTAAGGACATACCGGTAAAGGCACCCCGGGGAAAAATATTTGACAGAAACGGTGTACTCCTTGCGGACAATGTGTCAAGTTTTACGGTGCAAATGTATACCGATGAAATAAAATCGGAAAACTTTAATGAGATTTCATATAAATTATCCAAAATATTAGATGAAAATATGGAAAAACCCATTGACGATTTTCCGATTGAGATAGACACATTTGATTATATCAACGAAAATATTGAAACCGTTCAGCATAACTTGCAGTCAGAGGAAGTTGAAACAATTACTTATACCACTGCCGAAGAAAAAGTTATTAAAATTATAAAGGAAAATATTCATGAGTGGCTGAATTTCAGCACGTTAATATATGGTGAAAATTTTTCTCCGAAGCAAAGAGTTCTTGCCGCTGTTTTAAAGGACGAAGTACCCGTTAAATTGAATGACGGGAATTTTGAATATCTTGAGGAAATGCTTAAGCCTGTTGCCGATACAGACATTGCGGCAGAGGGTCAGGAAAATATAACATCAAAATTAGGTACGGAAGAATCAAAAACTCAAATTCAAATATGGCTTTCGGAAAACAATTTAAAAGAAAATATAAATGCAACAGAAGCAGTGGCTCAATTATTAATTAATAACAACAAGTATTTGGCTTCACTTTTCTCCAATTCAAAAATTAGGAAGTTATCCTATGAATTTTTAGTTCAAAACGGGTATGCGGAAAATATAAAGCTTAATGATTTTTCCTTCGTGCAGGATGATGAATATGAAAATACCAAGAAAAGCTTAAATGCGTCCAATGAAGAAATAACAATGAACACATCCGCAAAGGATGATTTTGTTATTCTGACAATGAAAAATTCAATTGATAATTTGCTTCAGACAGTTTATGAAGGAAACAATAAAAAAATTAAACCGGGGTCAATTCTTATCGACAGGTTAAAGGAAATATATCCGGATTTGCCGGTTCAATTTATAGAAAATGACAAAGCGGGAAGTTTTGAATTTACGGATTTAACAGTCAGGGATAAATATTTTAATCAGCAGCATATGGACCTTAGCACTACTCCATATAGCTTTGTTAAGGAAATAGCTTTTAAAAATTATGATATTTTATATAATTTGATTACTGATGATGAAGTTAAGTATTTTGCCCAAATAGAACTGTTGAAACATGTAAACCCTTCAATATCTATAGCTGAATGGGAATACACGCCCATAAGAAACAAGAAAAGCTGGATTATAAACAATGTAAAATCGGCTGAGAAAGTTGATGATTATACGGCTGAAGAAGTATTTGAAATGCTTAGGGAATCACTTAAAATAGCTGAAGGAATAAATGATTATGACATGCGAAATATGATGGTATTAAGAGAAAGATACAATAAAATAAGTTTTCTTTCATACCATCCCGTTGATATTTGCTACAGCATATCCGAAAGAACGGTTGCCATGATTTCCGAGAGGTCTCACGAATTAAATGGAATAAGTGTTGAAATAGAGCCTCTTAGGTATTATCCCCAATATGAAACCGCATCTCACGTTTTAGGCTATCTTGGTAAAATTGCTCAGGATTATGAAATTCAGGAATATGTTGTGGAAAAAGGCTACAGTACCGATGATATAATCGGTAAGACAGGATTGGAAGAAAAATTTGAAGATTATTTAAGGGGAGTTAAGGGTAAAAAAACAGTTGAGGTGAACAATGTTGGAAGAACCATTCGTTCAGTATCAAGTCAGGCGCCTGTTCCGGGAGATGACGTATATTTAACCATGGACCTTAGACTGCAGAAAAAAGCCGAAGAATCATTAAAGAAGGGTTTGGACAGAATTCGTGAAGGCGGTGTGTTCGAAAGCGAATGGGGCGATTTTGCATATAAGGACAAATTTGAAAATGCCCGGTCGGGAGCTTTGGTTGCCCTTGACGTGAAAACAGGAGAAGTTTTGGCGCTTGCAAACTACCCTTCCTATGATTTGAATTTGTTTTCAACCGGAATTACAACAGAGGATTGGAATAGCCTGTTAAACGATTCAAAAAATCCATTAGCACCCAGACCTCTGTACAATATAGCAATGCTTACTGCAATACAGCCCGGCTCTACATTTAAAATGATTACATCCTTGGCGGCATTGGAAAAGGGAGTAGACCCGAACACAAGGGTTTATTGCGCCGGCACCATGAAGGTTGGTGACAGACCTTTCAGCTGTTGGATTCATAATATGTTTGGCGGGTCTCACGGCTATCAGACAATGTATCAGGCAATAATGAATTCCTGTAACTTTTATTATTATACAACTGTACTTGGCGAAAATTTGGCCACACATCAAAAGCATACAGTAAAGGTCAATGCGGAAGACATAATTGATATGGCAAGTAAGTTTGGCTTAGATTCAAAAACAGGTATTGAAATAGACATACCCCAGGAAGCTTCCGGAGGAGTTCCAAGCATTGAAGGTAAAAAATCCAGCATTCGTGTTTATTTAAGAATATTTCTTGAAGCAAATGTGGAAAGATACCTGAATGACGGAGCTGTTATAGATTCATCCATGAAAAATGAAATAATTGAAGAAATAGTAAGCTGGATAGACAGAGAAGAGCCGATGACAAGAGGCGAAGTTTATGAAGGGCTTAAGGCTTTAAACTTAAACCCTGATAAAACCAACGACAATTATGTGCCATTGGTGGATATAATCAAATATTCCTACATAAACCAGGCAGCATGGACTGTGGGAGACAATTTAAACATAAGCATAGGACAGGGAAATAATGCATATACGGTGATGCAGATGGCAAATTACGCAGCTTCCATAGCAGGAGGTTACAGAAGAAATGTCAGTGTAATAAAAGAAATAAAAACCTATGACGGCAAGAAAACAGATTATATTCCGTTAAGAGAATTTGAAAAAATTGAATTGTCTTCGGACAGCTATTTAGATGTGGTGAAACAAGGAATGAAGTTAGTTTCATATGATGACAGCGCAAAACCATATTCTTCATTTCCTGTGGAGGTTGGAAGCAAGACAGGTACTGCAGAAAAGGAAGGAATAAATCCCGAAACGGGAGAGCCCTATGATGACTTTGCATGGTATGTTGCCTTTGCGCCTTACGATGACCCCCAAATAGCGGTGGCATGCGTGCTGTTTGAGGGAGGCTCGGGACGTTATCCAATACCCATAGTGCGAGAGGTTATAGGTGAATACTTGAAAATAAACGGAGACTGAGAGACGCCCTACGCGCCCTAACCCATTTATCAGAGGTATGGAGACACACCTTTGCTATAGGGTTAGTCTTTGCGGGTAAAAGGAATGTCCCCGAATAGGAGATAGAATATGAATGCTATATTAGTAGGATCGCAAAAAAATGATATCGGTAAAACAGTAATAAGCATAAGGACAGCAATTGAACTTGCAGGTTCAGGCAAAAAGGTGCTTATGATGGATTTATCCTCGGGAAAAATTAAGATGTCGGAATACCTTAAAGTAAACGAAGATATTATCTATGATATAGTTGATGTCGTTAAAGGCACTTGCACACTTGACCAGGGGATTATTGAAATAAATGAAAATTTATCTCTTTTGCCAAGTCCCAGAGTACACGGCAAAATAAATGAAATTAATAGAGAATTATTTGTTAACCTGCTAAATAACATAGAGGGGTACGATAATATAATAATAGATGCGGATAAATTAACATCGGTCTATATAGATTTTTCGAAAATACAAAATGTAATAACAATAAATAACAATGACCTTTCCTGTATTAAGGAAATAAATTCCGATAAGACAATTTCATCCAAGGCTGCAAATTTTATTGTTGCAATAAACAAATACGACAAAAAAAAGGCTGACAAAGGAATTATGATGAAGCGAAAGGATATTGAAAAGCTTACGGGAACAGCTGCTGCATCTTTAATCGAGGAAAATATAAAGTATTCGGATATGCAGTATGAAATGCTGTTCGATTCCAATTTACTAAGAACTGAAATTAATAATATAATAAAGAATATTATATAAACTTTTGAACAAATGGGGACATTCCTTTAATTAAAGGTGTGTCCCCATACCTTAATTAAGGTTAGGGCTTATTTTTTTTTATTTTGTAATAAAGCTTGTAACACATTAATAAAATGTATGGAAGGGGTGGTGAAATGAATAAATTAACAAAAAAAAGAATCAACATTAAAAGAAAGGAACAATTTAATAAAAAATTAGCTTTGCAGGTTATTTTCAGCATAGTCCTTGTGGCAGCGGTTATTGTAACAAAAAATATACATTCTGACTTGTCGGAAAAATTCATGGATGCCGCAGATGAAAAAATGAGCGCAAGCATTGAATTGCTGCAAGTCAGAGATACGATTGCAGATGGTTTCACAGCTGCAATCAATAAATTGCCTTTTGTCGGGGAAAAAGAATCATCAATACCGGTTGTGGGAACACTTTACCGTAAATACGGGCTCAACAAGGCTGATGATGCATCATATTACAATCATGGTATAGATATTAAATCTGATACACAGTCGGTTAAATCCATAACAGAAGGAAAAGTAGTATCTTTAGGAAATAACGAAAAACTTTCAGGATATATTGTGATTCAAAATGATGAAAAAACATTTATTTACGGCAAAATAAACGAAACATTTGTTAAAGAGGGAGACAGTATATCCAAGGGAGATGTGATTGGAGCCCTTAACGAAGAAAATATGATTCTTCACATAGAAGTTTGGGAGGACGGCGCGTCAATAAATCCTTCAACATTATTTAATTTGACAAAATAGCCCTTTGGGGAATGTTAATTATTGCACTTGCCGCACATGAAGTTTCCCATGTGTTTTCGGCAATATTACTGAACATAGGTTTTTCAAAGGTTAAAATTACATTGTTCGGGTTTAATCTTAATGCAGATTTGGATGATATTTCATATATTAAAAAATTAATTTTGTTTTTTTCAGGTCCTGCGTGTAATTTATGCCTTTACTTTGGGTTTAGAAATACCGAATATTATGACTTTTCAAATGTAAATTTGTTTTTAGCTTATATGAATCTGATTCCCATTGTGCCTTTAGACGGTGGAAATATTTGCAAGACGGTTTTAGAAATATTTCTGGAAATGAAAACAGTTTCAAGATATATAATTATGACTAATACCTTTTTTATCCTTTGCTTTATTATTATAATACATGTGTACAAAAATTATTTGTATTTTTTGCTTATTGTTATGGGACTAAAAGGAATAGTGGATGAAAACAGCAGATTGCTTGAAAAATCCATTATATTCAGATATAATAGATATAAATACAAATAGTCGGAGGAAAAAATGGTATCTGAAAATGTTATAATAAGAAAAAGCACTTTTTATGACTGTGAAATATTTACAAAATGGGAACAGCAGGATTATATAAAAGAATTCCTGACTATCAACAAGGCGCGTACATACGAGGAAGTTATAAGAGAATTTATTTTGAGAGAGCAGGACTCTTCAAATGAGCAATATACAATTACTCTGAAAAATAAAGAGCCTATCGGCAGAATTTATCTTTCAAAAATATCTAAAGAATCAGATTCCATGGACATTACAAGGATTTACATAGGCGAAAAGGATTATTTAGGAAAAGGCTACGGGAGAGAAGCAATGGAATTGTTATTGGACTATTGCTTCAACAATTTAAAAATGGAAAGAGTATCATTAGACCATTATATAGGAAATACCGCAGCAAAGTTGTATTTAAGCCTTGGTTTCAAATATGAAGGCATAATGAGGAAAGCAGCAAAAAGAAACAATGGGTACTTCGATTTACACTTAATGTCTATGTTAAGGGAAGAATATAAAAAAAATATTTGAAATTTTTCAAAATAGTAGTATAATGTTAATACATTTGTAAATTTAAAATTTATAAATGCCTCTTAAATTTTTTGCCTCAAGCCGTG
>DCDU01000063.1 GCA_002316585.1 Firmicutes bacterium UBA1047
ATTGTTTTGCGGAAACTCAAGTAAAAATAATGTTGTAATGCTTTCTATGCTTATGCTATAATATTTATATTTAGCAGGGGAGGACATTCATCTATGTATTCTGTTCGATTAAGATAAGAAAGCAATAAAAAAGCGGCTAAATAATTCAATGTTATGAGCTTTTTGTTGTACTTGTTTTACGAATCAGGACATGGATAATGAAGGGTGTAGCTATTAAGAAGTTATATTTTTTCTGTGTCTTTTTACGTTTATAAGCAGACTTAAGCTCCAATTCGGATTTTAGTCTGCATTTTTATTGCCTTTTAGCAATTTGGGATAATTTGGAGGAAATAATGGATAAAAACAAAAATTGGGAAAAAAATACAATACTCTTTTTAACCAGCCAGACAATATCGCTTTTTGGCTCGATGCTGGTTCAATATGCTATTTCATGGTATATTATTTTAAAAACACAATCCGGTGTAATGATGACACTATCAATTATATGCGGTTTTCTGCCTACGTTTTTTCTTTCACCCTTTGCGGGGATATGGGCTGACCGCTATAATCGGAAACTTCTAATTATTTTATCAGATTCTTTGATAGCCATATCTACGCTTATTTTGGCGATACTGTTTTTTATGGGATACGATTCGATTTGGCTGCTCTTTGCGGTATCTGCCATAAGAGCATTGGGCTCGGGAATCCAGATACCGGCTGTAGGGGCTTTTATTCCGCAGTTTGTACCGGAGGAGAAGCTTACTAAGGTTAATGCAATAAACAGTACCATTCAATCAATGGTTACACTTGCAGCCCCCATGCTTAGCGGTGCGCTTCTGTCTATAACAACCATAGAAGTAATATTCTTTATAGATGTTGTTACTGCCGCTATAGCGGTTTTAATACTTCTTTTGTTTCTTCATGTGCCTGCTCATGCAAAAGCCCTTGAAAAACAAAGCACCGGTTATTTTAAAGATATGAGCAAAGGTATCAAATACGTTAAAAACCATAAATTCATTAAAACTATTTTCATATTCTGCGCAATTTTCTTTGTCTTGGTAGCACCCTTGTTATTCTTAACCCCTCTTCAGGTTACCCGCAGTTTTGGAGATGAGGTTTGGAGACTGACAGCAACTGAAAATTCCTTTTCAATAGGTATGATTTTAGGCGGCATAATCATGGCTTACTGGGGCGGTTTTAAAAACAAGCTGCATACAATGGTATTGTCAAATTTTGTTATAGCAATCTGTACCTTTGCATTAGGAACAGTTTCAATATTTTGGGTTTACCTCTTTTTAATGGGGTTAATAGGTCTTGTGATGCCCATGTTTAACACACCCTTTATGGTGCTGCTGCAGCAGAAGGTTGACCCGGACTTTTTAGGCAGGGTATTTGGTTTTCTGAACATGATATCAAGCTCAATAATGCCTATGGCAATGCTAGTTTATGGTCCTGTGGCAGATTTTATTAAAATAGAATGGCTGCTGCTCGGTACAGGCTTTTTAATGGTAATTCAAAGCTTATTCATGTTAAAAAACAAAGTTCTTATTGAGGCAGGAAAGCCAATCGGCGATAACTTGGAGGACTTGGAAAAGTAAAGAATATTTTTTCAGCTGAAATTGACAAAGTATTTTATATGGAATATAATAAGTAAAAATAAAACCGTTGAGTAAGAGTAGTAAACATAGGTGTTTAAATTTCAGAGAGCCGTTGGCGGTGGAAATACGGCATTTGAATCTGTGTTGAATGGACTTATGAGGGCAGCCCGAAAGCTATGTCAGTAGGAGTTGACGGAAATCCCAACCGTTATGAGGGAAGCATATGTTAGTATGTAAAAATTGCTATTTGGGTGGCAAAGCAGAATTATACTTCTGTCCCTTTGGGGTGGAGGTTTTTTTATTTTAAGGAGGTAATAGAATGAAAAGAATTTTAACAGGTGACAGAACAACCGGAAAACTGCATTTGGGACATTATGCGGGAAGTCTTCAAAACAGGGTAAGATTACAGGATGAATATGATACCTTCATTATATTGGCGGATATACAGGCGCTGACAACACATTTCAACAGACCAGAGTTAATCGGCAAAAGTATTTACGATGTTGCAATCGACAATTTATCAGTAGGCTTAGACCCGAACAAGGTAACTATTTTCTTACAATCTAAAATCAGCGCCATAGCGGAATTGACAATATTTTATTCAATGCTTGTTTCGGTGAATTCATTGCGTCATAATCCGACTATAAAAACTGAGGCTAAGCAATATGGATATGATGATTTAAGCTATGGCTTTTTAGGTTATCCCGTCAGTCAAACGGCAGATATTACATTCTGCGGCGCTGATTTAGTTCCGGTTGGGGAAGACCAGCTTCCCCACATAGAGCTGGGCAGAAAAATTGTGAGAAGATTTAATGATTTATATGGCAACGGAAGCGTTATTATCAAAGAGCCGCAAGCTTTAATCAGCGACACGCCCCGGCTTATTGGTCTGGACGGAAATTCTAAAATGGGCAAAAGTCTCGGCAATGCAATTTATTTATCGGATACTGCGGAGGATGTTAATAAAAAAGTAAAATCAGCGATTACCGATAAGAATAGGATTAGCGTAAAAGATAAGGGTAATCCTGAGATATGCACGGTAAGTAAATATCATAAGGTATTTAATAATGACGAATATGATAATATTTGTGAAATGTG
>DCDU01000201.1:0-5822 GCA_002316585.1 Firmicutes bacterium UBA1047
CAAGGTGGTGGAAGCTATAGGGCTCGAACCTATGACGCCCTGCTTGTAAGGCAGATGCTCTCCCAGCTGAGCTAAGCTCCCACGCATAAAAAAGTATACCATATCTTTTTAGTGTTGTCAAAACATTTTCACGATTAAAGGATAAGTCCATTTACAAAAAATTGAGGTTCAAAAAATTGAATTAATTTTATAAGATAAAACTCTTTAAAAATCAATTTTAAGATGTATAATAGAATTATATCAAAAAAAGGAGTGTAAAATGATTTCAGACACAAAAGGCAGCAAGCCTGCATTTTTTATTCAAAGCAATTATATTAAGAAGTTTTTCAACAAGTATAAACTTCACTATTTTTTTGGACTTATAGCATTGTTGGCTGTTGACTATGTGCAGACCTTGGTGCCATTGATTGTGGGCAATGTAATAGACCAGATAGAATTAAATAATTTCGATGCGGACTTTGTTGCAAATGCTGTATTTAAACTTTTAGGAATCGCTTTTACAATTTATGCCGGCAGGATATTATGGAGATACTTTATCTTCGGAAGCGCAAGAAGCATTGAAAGAGATATACGAAATGACCTGTTTCAGCATTTAGAAAAAATGTCTGCAAAATATTATCAGGACCACAGTCCCGGCGAAATAATGGCTCATATGACAAATGACTTAGAAGCTGTAAGAATGGCATTGGGACCTGGAATTCTTACCTTATTTGATGTTATGGCTCTTGGAACAATTACTGTATACAATATGATCGTTAAAATAGATCCATTGCTGACAGCAGCTGCCATCATACCATTGCTGATGATTGCGGTCTCCGTCAGATTTATGGGAAGAGAAATGCACAAAAGATTCTCCGGCAGACAAGAAGCATTTGCGCAACTTTCTGATTTTGTACAGGAAAATTTATCAGGTATTAAAGTAATTAAGTCTTTTGTTCAAGAAAATAAGTCTATTGAAGCTTTTGAAAAGGTTAACAAAAATACATTTAATAAGAATATGAGACTAATCAAGCTGCAAGCTTTAATGCATCCTTACATGAGTATGATTGCAGGTCTTGCATTGGCTGTTGCAATAGGTTACGGAGGATACATAACAATTTACGGCAAAATAACCTTAGGTGAATTTACAGCATTCATTCAATATTTAGGAATGCTTGTGTGGCCGATGATGGCAGTAGGAATGACCATAAATATGTTTACGATGGGCTCTGCATCATTGGAAAGAATTGAAAACATATTAAATGAACCTGTTGAAATCAAAGATTCTGAAGAAGCTGTTCCGATAAACAGTTTTGACGGCTCTATTGAGGTAAAAGATTTGAATTTTAAGTACCCCGATTCAGACAAATATGTGCTGAGTGATATTAATTTTAAGGTTGAAAAGGGACAAACACTTGGAATAATCGGAAGGACAGGCAGCGGAAAAACCACATTGGTTAACTTGCTGTTAAGAATTTTTGACCCGAATGACAGCACTATTTTCTTGGGAGGGTATAATATACTTGATATACCGTTAAATGTTCTTCGAAAAAATATCGGTTATGTTCCGCAGGATAACTTTTTGTTTTCAGATACAATTTCAAACAATATTGATTTCGGTTTAAGAAAAGAAGAACAGGAAAAAATTATCGAAGCTGCAAAAGCCGCTTCAGTACATGACAATATTGTTGAGTTCAAACACGGTTATGAAACATTTATAGGTGAAAGGGGTGTTTCCCTTTCCGGAGGACAAAAACAAAGAATTTCTATTGCAAGAGCCCTAATAAAGGAACCCGAAATACTAATTCTTGACGATTCGGTTTCTGCCGTGGATACGGATACCGAAGAAAAAATACTGACACATCTTAAAGAAAATCGAAAAAATAAAACTAATGTAATAATTGCTCATAGAATTTCAACAATTCAAGATTCTGACCTGATAATAGTATTAGATGAAGGAAAAATCGTTGAAACCGGAAATCATCACGAATTGCTGCAAAACAAAAAAGGGCTGTACAGCTCAATTTATGAAAAACAATTGCTTGAAAAAATGTTGGAGCAGGAATAGAGGTGGGGATATGGAAAAAGAACAATTAAAAAAAATAGATAAAAAATTATTGAGGCGGCTTTTAAAATATGCAAAACCCTATGTTTTAAACTTTGTGATTGCAGTTGCAATTATTGTAGTAATAGTTGCATTTGAGCTATATCAGCCTGTCCTCATCGGTCAGGCTGTTGACGGCTTTCTTTCAAAATACACAAACAAAGCGGTAGTTATTACAGAAGCGGAACAAAGCTTGCATGCTGCCGGTATAATAAAAACAGGCTTTATTTATCTTTTAACTGTTATAGCAGTATTTCTGCTTCAATACAGCCAGGCCAGAATATTGGCACGCACAGGTCAAAATATTATTTACAATATAAGAATGGAAATATACACTCACTTAAGTAAACTTTCACTAAGCTTTTTTACAAAAAACCCAATCGGAAGACTGGTAACCAGAGTCACCAATGATACAGAGGCACTTAATGAAATGTATACCAGTGTAATTGTTAATATTATGAAAAGCATATTTGTATTGTTCGGAGTAATTATTACAATGATTTCATACAACATAAGGCTATCCCTTTTAACATTTACGGTAATACCCTTTATAATAGTTTTTACATTTACCTTTAAAAATATTTCGAAAAAAAATCACAGGAAAATAAGAAGTAGAATTTCAGCAATGAATGCTTTTATATCGGAACATGTGTCAGGAATGAAAGTTGTTCAAATATTTGCTGTTGAAGATGCAACCTTTAAAAAGTTTAAAAATGAAAATGAAAAATTAAAGAAAGAAAATATGAAACAACTATTTACCTTCAGCATTTACAATCCTACAAATTATTTAATGAGGATTGCCGCAACCTGCATACTGCTGTGGTTTGGAGGCAAAATGGTCATAGAAGGCTCTGTCAGCATAGGAACGATCGTTATATTCCAAGGGTACATCACTAAATTTTTCGAGCCCATACAGGAGCTTGCAGAACAGCTTAATATAATCCAGTCAGCCTCGGCAGCTTCTGAAAGAATTTTTCTTCTGCTAAATGAAGAACCTGAAATTAATGACAGCGAAAATGCAATTGAAATTGACAACTTTAAAGGAAGTATCGAGTTTAAGAATGTATGGTTTGCTTATAAAGAGGATGAATGGATATTAAAGGATGTATCTTTCAAGGTTAACCCCGGTGAATCCGCTGCTTTTGTAGGAGCGACAGGCGCAGGAAAAACAACCATTCAAAATTTAATATGCAGATACTACGATATTCAAAAAGGAGAAATATTGGTAGACGGAATAAACATCAAGGACATTAAAGTTTCAAGCTTAAGAAAAAATATCGGTCAGATGCTTCAGGATGTATTTTTGTTTTCAGGCGATATTAAAAGCAATATCAGGCTTAAAAACGAGAGCATAACAGATGAAGAAATAATTGAATCATCGAAGTATGTTAATGCAGACAGCTTTATTTCAAAATACGATGACACTTATGACCACCATGTTATTGAAAACGGAGCTGCCTTTTCCGCAGGACAGAGACAGCTGATATCATTTGCCAGGACATTGGCATTTAAGCCGGATATACTAATCCTTGATGAAGCAACGGCCAACATTGATACAGAAACAGAGGTTTTAATTCAGGATGCACTTAAAAAGCTAATGAAGGACCGAACAACATTGATTGTAGCCCACAGGCTTTCAACCATTCAGAATTCTGACAAAATAATTGTAATGCACAAGGGAAGAATTAGAGAAGAAGGAACACATCAGGAGCTGTTGGCTAAAAAAGGTATATATTACAAGCTGTATAAACTGCAATATGAGCATGCGTAATACAATAGACAGAAGTCGAAAAGATTAATGATAATAATTTAGGAGGAGCTTATGGTTAAAGTAGTAGCAAAAGGATATTTTTATGAAGACAAAACAGAAGAAGCGATAAAGATATATGAAGAGTTGGTTGAAAAAACGAGGCTGGAAGATGGGTGTATATCATACAATTTATTCAGAGATAAAAATGATTGCTCAATCTTAACAATGATTGAAGAATGGAAAAGTCAGGACGCTTTGGATAAACATATGAAAACAGAGCATTTCACAAGATTGGTACCCCAGTTGGGAAAATTAAGAAAAAGCAGCGAGCTAAATACTTACGAATTGGTACTGTAACTGTAAATAAAAAGGTGATACGACCACATCACCTTTTTGTATGCCCTAACTCCGTTTTTCTGAGTCCTTTTTCAGAAAAACGGCTGATAGGGCAATCGCACAGAATTCCCAATTTATACGGCGTAAGGAGCAGATAAATTGGTGAATTCCCCAGTGTTTATTTCTTATTGATTATTCCTTAAATCTGTCGAATATATTCCTAATCTTCGGTATGGATAAAATCACCACTGTGGCAATTGCTTCAGGTAAAATATATGTCATATTGTAAAAAAATGACCAGGATACAGCATTGAATCCTTCTGCCGCATACATTCCCCAAAAAATTATTCCCGAAAGAACAACTACTAAGTATCTACCTAAAACACCTATACAGTATCCCTTAATCATACCATTCTTTGAGTTTCTTAATAGTCCTCCAATACCTATTGCACCAAATCCAAGGGGATAATCCATAAACAATTGAACAGGATGAATTACATATGGATTTAGCACCAAGTCCATAAGACCGTATGCGAGACCTGCTAATATACCTTGTCTTGGTCCGAACAAATAGCCTACCAAAAATAATGCGAACATGCTAAAAGCAGTTATTGATCCGCCATGTGGCATCCTAAACAATGTTACATTATTTAAAACGAATGTTACAGCCAATAAAACAGCTGTTTTTACCAGCACTGATACATCATTTGTTTTTTTATTTGTTCTCATTACCAGCAATAATAAAATAAATATTACTGCTACTGTTGTAATCTGCCCGGGAACAGATTCAAAAAATAATTGTAAAACTTCTCCTGACATAAAAAACCTCCCACTTTCGCTGGGAGGGGCTAAACTATGCTTTACGGTCGTCTTCCTTTCGCCGGTATTAACCGGATCAAGTTTTGAGGGTAAATTCTCAGCATTTAAGCACCCCTAGCGAATTACTTTATTTTATTATAAATGTATTATATCACTAATTATATTTATTTCAACTGAAATTTTTTTAATGCCTTTAATAACTCAACTCACCATAACTCAAGTCCTATAATCAACATTTTTAGAAATACGTCACTTTTTGTCTATATATGAATAATATAATTATAAACTATTTCATTATTGAAATGGCCAAATATTCATCAGAAAGGAATGAAGATATTGATTAGACGTGATGACAATAATTATATACCAATGGTACCATATATGCCTGAAAATCCTATGCCGGGATACGGATACGTACCTTATCAAATAAACCCGCGCTATTTCAACAATTTAAATGAGGCCTTTGTTCATGGAACCATATTTCCGGATTTAGTTACTCCATATTTAGAATTTCTTCAAAAAGGGGTGTAATTATGGTTAATTATAACAGACCAAATCAAAGATTAAATCAGCAGCAGGAAATGTTGTTGGAAATACAAAAGCTCCAATTTGCAGCCTTAGACATAGCCCTTTTCTTAGACACTCATCCAAATGATCCGGTTGCTTTGTACAGACACAAAATGTACACTGACCAATTAAAAAAAGTTAGGGACGACTATGAAATGCAATTCGGTCCAATGACCATATTCGGACATGAGTTCGGGGATAACTGGCGTTATATAAACAGCCCATGGCCTTGGGAATAATTCAAAATATTTTAGATCATATAGAAAG
>DCDU01000201.1:6171-6293 GCA_002316585.1 Firmicutes bacterium UBA1047
ATGGAAATGGTAGCTACTTTGTTTAAAAAATTAATTAGCGGAGCTACCAAGGAAGAACTAATCCAAGCGGGTATGGGAGGATATTTCTCTAATCACGAGACCTGTCCATTCTTAGTTTCCGC
>DCDU01000018.1:0-2262 GCA_002316585.1 Firmicutes bacterium UBA1047
TCCTTGTCTGAAACTGTGGAATGTTTTATTTCCAATCCTGCGGCTATTTTCTCAATTGCAAACTCAAAGTTATCATTATTGATTTTCTTTGATTTATCCTTAATTGCTTTAAGGGCTGCTTCATTTGCTATGTTTGCAAGCTGAGCGCCGGAAAATCCATGGGTTTTTACTGCAATATCCTTAAGCTGAACCTTTTTATCAAGGGGTTTATTTTTTGTATGAACCTCCAATATTTTAAGCCTTGAATGATAATTCGGATTTCCCACATATATTTTTCTGTCGAATCTTCCGGGTCTTAAAAGCGCTTCATCCAATAAATCCAATCTGTTGGTTGCGGCAACAACAATTACGTTGCTGGTGTTGTTAAATCCGTCAAGTTCAATTAAAAGCTGATTTAATGTTTGATCCTTTTCGTTGTTGCTTTCTGAATTTCTTTTAGCACCAAGAGCATCTATTTCATCAATAAAAATAATGCTGGGGGCATCTTTTCGAGCTCTTTCGAATATTGTTCTAACTCTTTTGGCACCGACTCCTACATATTTCTCCACAAATTCAGAGCCGCTGGAATAAATGAATGTAGCTTTTGCTTCCCCTGCTATCGCTTTTGCTATAAGTGTTTTGCCTGTTCCGGGTGGACCATACAGAAGTATACCTCTTGGTACCTTGGCATCCATAGATCTGTATTTGTCTTCGTTGTTTAAAAAGTCGATTACATCAATTAAATCCTCTTTAATTTCCTCAAGTCCCGCCACGTCGTCAAAGCTTATTTGAATTTTCGGTTCCTCGGTTTTTTTCTTTTCAAAATATGATACAGAGGATACAGTTTCGTTAGATTCCTCCAAATCATCATAGTTGCGCTTTCTTTTCATATAATTTAACATTGATTTAGAAATAAATAATGTGTATAATATTATCGGTGATATATATATTAATGGTAATTTATAATTTTGAGGCATTGTTGCAAATAAAAAGATATATACAATTAAGAAAATTATTAAAGGGAAATATTTAATTTTCATTTTACCTCCTTGTTATGCAAAATTTTTTAAACTATAGTTTTAATGATAGATTTATCTTTACCATTACATAAAAAGTTATGACATAATTAATTAAATAATTGTTGACATTTATTGTTATGTTGTATATACTGATAAAGTATTCAAGTAGAAGTGACCGCTTCTCACCTTACGGCGTTTTTACAAACTGTTAGTAGGGTTAAAAAATAAATGCAATATTATTGTTTTATTGAAGATAGCGGTGGTTTGGCTGTCTTTTTTTTCATGACCTACCGCAATCCCAATTTATGCGACGCAGGGAGCAACTAAATTGGTGATGTAGCCTGCGCTGTCGACTGTAAATGAATTAAATTATATAAATGATAAGTGGTCTAATAACTTGAACTTTATAGGAGGTGTAAATATTATAAAAGAACTTCAAATCAACGAGCAAATTCGTGAAAAGGAAGTAAGAGTCATTGACTCTGATGGAAGCCAGCTTGGTATTATCAATACAAAAGAGGCTTTAAAAATTGCCGAAAGCAAAAAACTTGACTTAGTGAATGTATCCCCTACTGCAAATCCACCGGTATGCAGAATAATGAATTATGGGAAATATAAATATGCTCAGGCAAAAAAAGAAAAAGAATCTAAGAAGAAACAAAAAGTTATTAATGTCAAAGAAATTAGAATGACACCCAATATTGAAGAACATGATTTAGCTGTCAAAGCAAAGAATGCATCAAAATTTCTTGAAGACGGTGACAGAGTAAAAGTTGTTGTGCGCTTCAGGGGAAGAGAATTAGGACATATGGATGTAGGCAGGGAAGTATTGATGCAGTTTGCGGAATTGACATCGGAAATTTCTACGATAGATAAACATCCGACTGTTGAAGGCAAAAACATGACCATGTTTTTGAACCCCAAAAAATAACATTAAGGAGGAACTGTTATGCCAAAATTAAAAACAAACAGATCAGCAGCAAAGAGATTTAAGAAAACCGGAAGCGGTAAAATTAAAAGATCTAAAGCAGGGAAAAACCATTTTACAGGGAAGAAAGCTTCTAAATCAATCAGAAACTTAAGAAAAGGCACATTAATATCATGCGCTGATTCAGAAAGAATAGGCAAATTATTACCATATTAATTATAATTAGGACACAGGAGGAAATATAATGGCAAGAGTAAAAAGAGCTGTAAATGCCAAGAAAAATCATAGAAAAGTATTGAAACTTGCTAAAGGATATTACGGAGCAAAGAGTAAATT
>DCDU01000018.1:2367-5844 GCA_002316585.1 Firmicutes bacterium UBA1047
TATTACGGAGCAAAGAGTAAATTATATAAAACAGCAAACCAAGCAGTTATGAAGTCACTTTCATATGCTTATGTGGGAAGAAAGCTGAGAAAAAGAGAATTCAGACAATTATGGATTGCAAGAATAAATGCGGCAGCAAGACAAAACGGATTGTCTTACAGCAAATTTATTAATCTTTTGAAAGTTAACAATATTGAAATAAACAGAAAGATGCTTTCAGAAATGGCAGTGTACGATCCTGCAGGATTCACAAGCCTGGTAGAACAAGTAAAAGCAAGTTAGTTAGCAAATTAGACTGTATATGCAGTCTTTTTTTGTATGCTAACCTCAACAGAAATGATATATTTATATTGCAAAAAAGTTTCGGCATGCTATAATGTGATTACCTGTCACGAGGGAAATTAATGCATAGGATATCAGAGTTTTGAGCATTATTATTATAGAGGAAATATGAAGAAAACATCAGATACATTTGATAAAATTAAAAATAATCCATATTTAATATTTTTATATGGATTCGCAGCAATAATTATAATAGGTACTATACTTTTGGCATTGCCCATAGCTTCCAATGACGGTAATAGTGTAGGAATAATAAATGCTCTTTTCACTGCAACTTCAGCTACCTGTGTTACAGGTCTTATAGTTGTGAATACGGCATCACACTGGACTGTCTTTGGAAAGGTTGTTATAATAATGCTTATACAAATAGGCGGTCTCGGTGTAATGACTATGACAGCACTCATTTCATTTTTTGTGGGAAAGAAAATTTCATTAAAAACAAGACTTCTTATAATGGAAGAACGTAATGTTGATGAATTGCAGGGAGTGGTACGCCTGACAAAAAATATACTTTTTTACACATTTGGTGTGGAGATAGCGGGAGCCATATTATTTTCTTTTGTTTTTGTCAGGGATTATGGTGTGGGCAAGGGTATCGCTTATTCTTTATTCCACGCAGTTTCTTCATTTTGCAATGCGGGGTTTGATTTAATAGGAAACAGTATGATTGATTATGTTGATAACCCTATAATAACGCTGTCGGTATGCGGGCTCGTAGTAATCGGCGGTATAGGTTACTATGTTTTTTGGGATATATATGCGAGCAAGAGATTTCGAATGCTGACACTGCATTCAAAATTAGTGCTGATAATAACCGGCATATTATTAATAGGCGGTTCTGCTTTAATGTTTTTTTTGGAACATGACAATCCGGGGACCATGGGTAATTTAAGCATGTCGGGTAAAATCAATGCATCTATCTTTCAGGCAGTAAACCCGAGGACGGCAGGGTATAACTCGGTGCCGCTGGAAAATCTGAGAATGTCAACCGTAGCAATTTCGGTAGTTCTTATGTTTATTGGAGGTTCTCCCGCTTCTACTGCAGGAGGAATAAAAACCACAACCTTTGGTGTTCTTTTAATATCATTTTATAACTTGGTGAAGGGTAAAGAAGATGTGGAGGTTTACGGCAGAAGAATTATGCCTGAAACCACAATCAGGGCATCTGCCATCTTAGTATTATCATTGATACTTATAACTATCTGCTCGATAATACTTTCTGTAACAGAAGAGAAAACAGGCTACGATTTTCTTGAAATAGTGTATGAAACGGTATCTGCCTTTTCCACGGTAGGCTTGACAAGAGGAATTACTCCATATTTAAGCAATGCGGGAAAACTTGTTTTGTCAATGATGATGTATATTGGAAGGGTAGGACCTATGACGGTTGCGTATGCATTCTTAAAAAAACACAAAAATATTGGGAATTATACTTATCCTGAAGGGAAGATAATTATCGGGTAGGAGGCTGCAATGAAACAGATAATAGTAATAGGCTGCGGAAGATTCGGTGAATCTGTTTCCAAAACATTGACCAAATTAGGGCATGATGTTATGGTGATAGATAAGAGTTATGAAATAATAAAGGAAATTTCGGAATATGTTGCTCATGCGGTGCAGATGGACGCATTAGACGAAGCATCTTTCAGGACGATAGGACTTCGTAATTTTGATGTGGCAATAATTGCAATCGGTTCAGATATAGAAGCATCCATAATGGCAACATTGATTGCTAAAGAAGCAGGCGTTCCTTTGGTTATTGCAAAGGCTCTGCATGAAATACACGGAAAGCTTCTGGCAAAAATAGGGGCGGACAAGGTTGTTTTCCCAGAAAGGGACATGGGCATGAGGGTTGCATATGGCTTGGTAATGCCGAACATTTTAGATATAATTGAATTTTCGACGGATTACAGCATAGTAGAAATTGTTGCTTTAGAAAGTTGGGAAAATAAGACTCTCAGTGAACTGAATCTTTCAAGGCAGCACGGAATAACTGTAATTGCAATAAAGACAGGTGAAAAAATAAATATTGTACCTGCCTTTGATGCCATGATAAAGAAAGGTGATATAGTAGTCGTATTGGGTAATAACAGCAAATTGAAAAAAATCAGCGAGATGGAATGATTTGTTATGTCATTCTTAAGAACGGCGAAGGCTCATCTTCTTAGGCATGAAATTCCGCAATTTAGCGTGGAGATATTATGGATATTATTAAAAGCAAGGATAACAATAAAATTAAATATGTGAGAAATCTTAATTTAAAGAAATTTCGTGATGAAGAAAATGCATTTGTTGCAGAAGGCATAAAGTTTGTTGATGAAGCAGTCAACGAAGGGGCTGATATCAAATTACTTCTTGTCAGTGAAGAGGTTTATAATAAAAATGAGGTAAAAAATATTATTGATTTTATTGACGAAAAAAAAACTGCGGTATGTACGAATCAGGTGTTTGGCAGTGCAGCCGATACGGTTAATGCTCAGGGAGTTCTTGCGGTAATAAATAAAAACACGGCAGATAAAGATGATGTTTTGAATAATTATAATTTTATTATAATGTGCGACAGAATTCAGGACCCGGGCAATTTAGGAACAATTGTAAGAACTGCCGATGCATTCGGTCCTGCAGGCTTATTGTTAAACAAGGGCTGTGCCGATGTTTTCAGCCCAAAGGTAGTTCGGGCTTCCGCAGGAGCAATATTCAGGGTTCCTGTTATTCATTCGGAGTCTGATTTAGAATTTATGAATATTATGAAGGATAAAGGGTTTTATATAGTATCCACGGTGGTTGATTCAAAATATTCTTTTGACAGTATGGAAAAAAGAGATAAAATCTGCATGGTAATAGGCAATGAAGGTCGGGGTGTATCCCGGGAAATAATTAACAATTCGGATATGGATTTAACCATAAAAATGACGGGAAGAGCGGAATCTCTCAATGCATCGGTGGCGGCGGGCATATGTATATATGAAATTAGAAAAAAGTTGTTGAAATAAATTTTTATATATAGTATAATTTGAAAAGTTAATTAAATACATAGGCAATGATAAAGATAAGTAAGTATAGGCAAATGCTTTGCAGAGATAAATCATCAGAGGCTGTGAGTGATTTAAGCATTTATACCGAAGTTTCGCTTTG
>DCDU01000018.1:5991-6185 GCA_002316585.1 Firmicutes bacterium UBA1047
GAAGTTTCGCTTTGGAGCTTGCAGAATGAAACAAAGTAGTTCTGCACGGAAAAACCGTTATTTAAATGAGGCTTTTGAAAACTTAGAAATGTTTTTATTTTGTTTTCAAAAGCGAAAAGAGTGGTATCGCGGACTTCGCCTCTTATGAGGAGAAGTCCTTTTTATGACCTAACCCAATTTCTTCGACCGATAGG
>DCDU01000137.1:0-7120 GCA_002316585.1 Firmicutes bacterium UBA1047
ATGGGTGTTGAATCAAAAAAAGGTAATTTTGTTGACATCGAAGGCAATGTAATAGGCGAGCATAAGGGAATTATACATTACACCGTAGGACAGCGCAAGGGACTTGGAATGGCGCTTGGTAAACCTGCTTACGTAGTAAATAAGAATAAGGAATTCAATACAGTTACAATAGGCGGCGAGGAAGATTTATATTCCAAGAGATTAAGGGCATCTGATTTGAATATGATAGCTGTTGAAAAACTGACTGCTTCTATGAAAGCAACGGTTAAGACAAGATACAGCCAGAAGGAAACTTCGGCATATCTGCACCCTGAGGGTGAGGATATCATTGTTGAGTTTAATGACAAACAGCGTGCAATAACTCCGGGGCAGGCGGTAGTGTTTTATGACGGTGATATAGTAATCGGCGGAGGGACAATTATTTAATGTCCCTCTGCCGATTTTGTATGACCTAACCCCATTTTTCCGGGTTCTTTTTCGCGCTTTTATTTACTGCGGTAAGCACTTAGCATTACCGTGAAAAAACGGTCTAATTTCTCCTGAAGAAATTCGGGTGAATATTCGTCAATATGCGACCATTCAAATTGAGCTATGAGATAAATACCCATAATTACATCAACAATATCATCTGCATCAGCGTCGTATAAAAACAACCCTTCATTTTGTGCATCTATAACAAGTTCCTTTATAAAGCTCACCATTTTTTTGTGCGTTGCATACAATACGCTGTCCTTACAGGAATTAAGATATGTAATGCGGCGGGAAAGCCCCAAATATTCCACCGACGCAGACACGAACTCGCCTAATGCAAGTTTTATCTTCTGCTCACTGTTTTCACAGCCGGTAAGCTCGCCTTTAACCAAATTCTCAACTCTGTCAAGCACTTCATCGGCAGTTCCTATTAACAGACTTTCCTTATTGGGAAAATAATTATAAATGGTTGCTTTAGATACTTCAGCCTTTTTTGCAATATCCTCCATCATTGTTTCTTCATATCCTTTTTGTGAAAACAACTTACGGGAAGCTTTTAAAATGCGCTTTCTGCTATTAATTTTGTTTAATTTTCTTCTATTTGTCTCCATAATATTATTATACAGAAAAAAACAAATTTGGCAATAATAATATATTTTTGTATTGACACTAAAATTAGACTCAAGTATAATTATAGTATCGATACAAACTTTTCAGTTACATATCTTGAGAAATGGAGATGATGTTAAAATGAAGGTTATTGCATACGACATCGGAACAACGGGTCTTAAAACATGCATGTTTGACATTGACCGCAAGGAAAGTGTCAGGTTGATTGACGGGGAGGTGGAGCCTTATGAACTGCATGTTTTGGAAAACGGCGGCGTGGAGCAGGATCCCCTGGAATGGTGGGATGCTATGGGAAAGAGCACAAAGAGGCTTTTAGAAAAGACAGGTGTGTCTAATACGGAAATCAAAGGAATTTCATTCTGCTCGCAAATGCAGACATTGGTTATGGTTGATAAGGAGGGCACGCCGCTCAGGCGGGCTATGAGCTGTATGGATACCAGGGCAGATAAGCAGTTTGCCAGGTATATGAGAAAAGGTTTACAAATAGAGGGATTAAATCTATACAAGGTTTATAGATTGCTCAGGATTACCGGAGCGGTTACCGCCAGTACCAAAGACCCTCTGTGGAAATATCACTGGGTTCGGGATAATGAACCGGAAATCTATAATAAGACCTACAAATGGCTGGACGCAAAAGAATATTTGACTTGCAGGGCAACAGGGAATATGCGGGTCAGCTGTGATGTCGCAAGCGCCACATTTCTCTATGATGTGAAAAAAGGCTGTTGGAGCCAGGAACTATGCAATTTATTTGACATCGATATGAACCATCTTCCCGGATTGTGTAATTCAACTGATGAAGTGGGAGGGTTATTGCCTAATGCTGCGGAAGCTCTTGGCTTGGAACCGGGAACACCTGTATTTTCAGGAGGCAGTGATGTCAGCCTGTGTCAAATAGGTGCCGGCTGTCTCAGCGCAGGCGATGTAAACTTTTATTCCGGAACCTCGGGCTGGGTATGTACAACAGTGGATAGGCTTCACTTGGACCTTGGCAATATTATAGGCGCCTTAGTGGGAGCGGACCCTGATACTTACTGTTACATTGCCGAGCTGGAAACCTCCGGTAAGTGTATGGAATGGGTAAAAGAAAGGATTGATTTGCCGGAAATGGACTACGACGGATTGATTGAATACATAAAAGATACTCCTGCCGGCAGCAATGGCGTGGTGTTTTCACCTTGGATGCATGGAAATCGATGTCCCTTCGAAGACCCATATGCAAAGGGGGTATTTTTCAATCTCGGTATCACTACCCGGGGATATGATTTAGTTAAATCCGTGGTGGAGGGTGTTTGTATGCATATGCGCTGGATGCTTGAGGCAACGGAGAAAACGTTTAAGACCGCGCCGGTTGTGCGCTTTACGGGAGGAAGCGCCATTTCGCCTTACATCTGTCAGGTATTGGCGGATGTTTTGGGCAGGGAAGTAGAGACCATCGAAAATCCCCGCCATGTGGGAACAATGGGAGCCGCGGCATTGATGGCAGTGAGTTTTGGACTTATCTCAGACACGAAAGAAATAAAAGATATCATTAAGGTCAAAGCTGCTTATAAACCGAATCCGGACAACACAGCCTTATATGACAGAATTTTTCCGGTATTTAAGAATCTTTATTCAGACAATAAAAAATCTTTTGCTTCCCTTAACGGGTTATACAATCAAAACAAGTGTGCTGTATCCGAAGAAACATATTCTTGATATACAGCAAAAAAAATTTTAGAGGTGAATAAAATGGATAAACGTTACAGTATTTCAAAATGGCCTGATGTGAATTTGATTAACGAAAAGATGGATAAGTTGGTCAACGATAGGCTGTATGAAATAAAACCCCGGGCAATGGAAAGATATCTTTCGTATTTTGATACGAAGTGTAAGGGCTCCAAGGCTTTGAACGAAGAAGCAAAGCAGTATATTCCCGGCGGAGTGCAGCATAACCTTGCATTCAACTATCCTTTCCCGCTGGCAATCGACAGAGCGGAAGGAGCATATCTGTATGATGTGGACGGCAACCGTTATGTGGATTATCTGCAGGCGGGAGGTCCCATCCTGCTCGGGAGCAATTATAAGCCCCTTACCGAAAAGGTGCTGGATGTTATTAAAAAACATGGTCCTGTTACGGGACTGTTCCATGAATATGAGCTGAAATTGGCAAAAATTATCCGTGAAAATATGCCTTGGGTGGAGCAGTATCGCTGCTTGGCAAGCGGAACAGAGGCGGATATGGTCGCTATACGGGTAGCAAGGACATTCACGGGAAAGCAGAGAATAGTAAAAGTCGGCGGAGCATATCACGGCTGGAGCGACCAATTGGTTTACAGCCTGCATATTCCTTATACAAAAACATTTGAAGCCCACGGGATACCTGATGAAGCTTCAATGAATACAACGGAAAGCTATCCCGGAGATATAGATTCTCTCCGCAGGATTTTGGAAGAGAATGAAAAGGCGGGAGGAACCGCAGCCGTACTTATCGAGCCTTTCGGTCCGGAAAGCGGTACGCGGATGACACAATTCGATTACTGTGCAAAAGTCAGGGAACTCTGCGACGAATTTGATGCACTTCTTATATTCGACGAAGTGGTAACAGCATTCAGAGCAGGACCCGGAGGCGCGCAGGGTTATTTCAACGTAAGACCCGACCTTACGGTATTCGGTAAGATTGTAGCCGGAGGATTCCCCATGGCAGGCGGCGTAGGCGGCAGAGAAGACATAATGAGCTGTATGGCGGCAGGTGTTAAAGCAGGCAAGAAGCGGGCATATGTAGGCGGCACCCTGACAGCCAATCCTCTCAGCTGTGCTGCGGGTTATTATGCTATCAAGGAAATTATTGAGAAGGATGCCGCAAGAAAAGCGGGTGAAAATGGAGATAAGCTGTGTTCGGGCATTCAGCAGCTGATTGATAAATATGAATTACCCTTCGTGGTGTGGAACATAGGCTCAATTGTCCATTTTGAAGTATCGGGAGTAATGTATCTGTCTGTTAAGGACCCTGATATCTTTAAAAAAATTTCCCAAAGACAGCATCATATTGAACAGTTTGGGGCTGCGCTGACTGCAAATGGCATAATTACTCTTGCAGGCAGCCGTATCTATACAAGTATGGCGGATAATGACGACACCATAGAAGAAACTCTTAAAGGGTTTGAAGAAATTTTTCAAAACATTCAGCGATAAATAAAGGAGGAGCATTAAAATGATACAAAAATTAGATGAAGTAAACTTAGGTCATGCATTTCCGGAAGTAGCATTTTCGGAGGATTATATTATCGGAACCTATCAGGTACGAATAAAAACCAGCAGTATCGAAAGACTTGCCTTGGCTATTGCGGATGAGCAGACTACAGGTACATGGATAAAGGTAGGGGCGGATTCTGTAGATAAAAAAATAAAATTCGGGGCAAAGGTGGTTGCCATCTATGAAGTGCCCGACACAGCCGCGGATTCTGTGGAAGATTTGCCGCCAATGTATATTATCCAAATTGCGTTTCCTATGGCAAACATAGGCGGCAGCCTTCCCATGATGCTGACAACGGTGTTTGGAAATATTTCGGCTTCAGGAATGGTGAAGCTAATTGACTGCGCATTCCCTAAAAGATATATAGAGAAGTTTCAGGGACCGAAGTTCGGTGTACAGGGGCTTCGCGATGTGCTTGGCGTGAAGGACAGACCGCTGTTAAATGCAATGATTAAGCCCAATATCGGATGGACGCCGGATGAAGGTGCGGAAATATTCTATAATGCCGCAAAAGGCGGCGTTGATATCATCAAGGATGATGAGCTTTTACCGGCTGATGAAAGTTTTTGTCCTCTTAAGGAACGTGTAACAAAGTTTATGGAAAAAGAAAAAAAAGTATTCGAAGAAACAGGTGAGCATACTCTTTACGCTGTAAACGTTACGGACAGTATTGATAAGATAAAAGATAATGCCTATAGGGCTATAGAGTATGGTGCCAACAGTATAATGCTTAATACATATACGGCAGGACACGGGGCATTAAAGATGCTTGCGGATGACCCGAATATCAATGTGCCCATATTAGCACATGTGGATTTTGTGGGAGCTTATGCAAGCTCGACATACACCGGAATTTCCGCTCCCTTGGTTATTGGAAAAATCACCCGGCTTGCAGGCGGTGATTTTCAGATAAACGGTCATCCTTGGGGCAAATTCCCCATAGCATATAAAATATTCTACCGAAGCTTTAAATTCTTTACACAGCCCTGGTGGAATATTAAGCCAATGATGTATGCCTGCTCGGGCGGTACAACTCAGTTAGTTGTAAAAAATTGTATTGATGCATTAGGCACCGATATTATTCTTGCGGCAGGTGGAGGAGTGCACGGACATCCCGATGGAAGCGAAGCGGGAGCCCGCTCAATGCGTCAGGCAATAGATGCCGCAATTAACGGCATTGACCTTATGGAATATGCAAAGGAGCATAAAGAATTAAGACGAATGGCAGAGCTTCTCAGCCCCGACATTATGAAAAACTTTGATTTAATGAAATAGATGCAGAGGCTGTATAAGAAAGGTAAATGCTTATGTATGACAGAATCCTGTTTTTAGATTTTGACGGAACCATCACGTCGGAAGAAACGTTGGAAGGAAGTATGCGCCGCATCATTGAGCCGAAGCTTTATGAAGAAAAATACAAGGAGATGCTTGCAGGCAAGCTCACGCTCAGTCAAGTATTGCATATGGGGTTTGAAACTATCCCTTCGGATAAACTGACGGAAATTATGGACTATGTCCGGACTGTTCCTATTCGGGAAGGTTTCGGGGACTTGTTGAGCGCCATGCAGCAAATGAATATTCCCGTAGTTGTGATTTCAGGAGGGCTGACGTCATATGTCCACGAAAAACTTGCTCCGTATCGCGATAAGCTGCTAAATATACATAGTGTGGGCTTGGATTGCAGCGGTCCGTATATGAAGCTTATATCCGATTATGAGCAGGATGGGGAAATTATGCAAAAGACATTGGTTATGGCTGAATATGACTATAAATTTGCTATTTGTGCCGGAGACAGCTATACGGATGTACACATGGCACATGCATCTGACTTGGTGTTTGCCCGGGATGCTTTGGCAGCTTTACTGGAAAAGTCAGATATATCCTACGAGCCGTGGAAAGATTTTTATGACATTAAAAATTTTATTATTTAATGTCACTTCCCGATTCCTTTAATATTTCAACGTAAAGAATGAGTTCTTCCTTGGAAGTAATGTTCAGTTTCGAATATATGTGTTTTGTATGAGTTTTTATGGTATTTATGCTTAGAAACAGACTTTCGGCAATTTCCTTAGCGCTGTATTGCTGAGCATACAAATTGAACACAGACCGTTCTGCGGGAGAGAGAGATCTTATATTTTTCAAAAATTCATTAAGAATTATTGAATTAGGGTCTGTCTCTCTTTCTTTTACTGTTTCTTTGTTTGAAAGAAATTCTATTAATTCGTCAATTTCCAATACATTTGTTTTTGCCCTAACTTTTGGGTTGTTTTTAATTATATCGATACCCCTTGCTATGGGAATAATATAGTATTTGCTTAAAATAAATGATATGACAATTCCTAATATCATAAGAATTGTGCTGATGTATATGAGCTTCAAATTTGTTTTAAATATGAAGCTGTTTATATCTTTCTGAGGAACCATTAAAGCCAAAGCCCATTCATTGTCTGCAAACAGAGAATTTTCAGGGTACATTTTCAGCATCTCATGATATCCTATAAAGCTGTTTTCATCATTTTCATAAATATAGAGGGATTTTTTCCCTGAAGTAATCTTTAAATCTCTGTTATCAATCAGGCTTCTTGCGTAATATCCCCCTGAGAACAAAGAGCCCTCCGTTTTCAGCATGTTATTTTCCACAGGTGCAATCAGGCAGAAAATTCTGTTGTACATGTTGCTGTCAGGCATATTTGACATTTTAAAAAGCATATAGCTCACGTCAAATCCGCATACTCCGAAAACATTTCCTTCGGCATCAATGAGAGGGACGGAGCACATCATTAT
>DCDU01000137.1:7289-7432 GCA_002316585.1 Firmicutes bacterium UBA1047
ATTATTTTCTCGTTAGTTTCGGGAAATGTAAATGATTCGCTCCAATAATAATGATTGGACAGGGATTTGCTTTTTTGTAATTTATCCATGTGCAGATGATAATAGGGCGCATCTGTTACGTTGAATTCCATTCTCCATTGAGG
>DCDU01000137.1:7598-8622 GCA_002316585.1 Firmicutes bacterium UBA1047
TCCATTCTCCATTGAGGATGAAGCGGCAGCGAATTCATGTATGCAACATCTGCGTTTCCTCTTAATACATAAATAGTAGGGCTTGAAGAGCTGACTATGTTAGGCTCCATATTCTTTATATATATTCCCGCCTTGGAATTTTCGAAGTTGAGAAGCTTACTGTTTACCGTTGCATCCAAAATTATAAAAGCACCGCTGCTCTTTGATCTGTGCAAATAAAAAATAACCTGACGAAGCTCGTCGGAAACAATTTCCTTTAAAAGCTCCGGATTGTTTTCAAGATCTTTAATACTTAATTTTTTTTCTCTTAATCTGCCTTCAATGCTCATGGAAACAGAACGGGAAAATCCTACGGCTTCAGCAGCAAGATTATCATAAAGCCCCGACGTTTTCTTAAAAATAACGGCATGCTCATTTTTTATAAAAATTTCACTTTTTCCTAATCCTGCAGTAATGCTGCCCGATACAAACAAAATTATCAAAACACCCGCTAATATGGTTATGACAAATATTATCAAAAACAGAAATAATCTAAGGCGTAAAGTGAACCTGATTCTATCTTTAACAGCCAAGCTTATCACCTCTGATTGATGAATTCTTCATACTTGTTTTTAGTAGCCGCAATATAAGCATCCGTTCCATTCATGCCGCTTAATAAATCAAAATATTCATTCTTGCATTGCACAGTATATTCCTTCATATTTTTATTGAAGCTGTCCTGCAGCTCATCAAAATTTTCAATTATGGGAGTGTAAAATAAAGTATATTGCTCAGTCATTTCCTTTACGGTTTTCATGAGTGCTCTTATCTTATCATCGGATATGATATTTTCTTTACTTGCGGTCATTTCAATAGCTTCCTCAGTTACGGGAATATATCCCGTCGAAGATACAAATTTTAAATTTTGCTCAGGGCTTGTGAACCATTTTAGAAAAACACCTGCGGCATATTCTTTTTTATCATTGGATTTTATAATGCACATACCTCCGCCCCGTTGAATTGCAATTTTATTTCCGCCGTCAAT
>DCDU01000216.1:0-6698 GCA_002316585.1 Firmicutes bacterium UBA1047
ATTAAAGCAAAACTTGAAAATGGAGTATTAAGCATAGATGTTCCTAAGGAAAATAAACCAAACAAATCTGTAAAAATTGACATTGATTAATAAAGCAAACAAAAAAAAGCATGTAAGATTTACCACATGCTTTTTTTTACGGAAAATATCTGCTATAATTATTGAGGGATATTTTGAACAAAGTTGAGCTATATTTCGTCATTATAAATAACAAAGAAAAAAAGGAGCAATTATGTCTGAAGTTTTAAGATTAGAGCATGTAAGCAAGAGTTTCGGAAGCAAGGAAGTTTTAAAAGATATTAATTTCAGCGTGAACAGCGGTGAAATAATAGGTTATATAGGCTCAAACGGTGCCGGCAAAAGTACAACCATTAAATTAATTTTAGGTCTGATTGATGATTATCATGGAGATGTATTTGTTTTTGGTGAAAAAGTAAGAGGACAATTTGAGTATAAAAAAAGAATAGGTTATGTGCCGGAGGTTTCCGACATGTATGATAATTTGACAGCATATGAATATTTAGGCTTTATAGGAATGTTGTACGGCATAAAAGAAGAAAAGGCTGTAGCAAAAGGAAAGGAAATGATGGGCGTTTTTGGCATAGATGATGCAATTTACGGCAGAATTCATACATTTTCCAAAGGAATGAGGCAGAAGCTGTCAATTGTAACAGGCATGCTTCATAATCCCGATATATTGTTTTTAGATGAGCCTTTGGGTGGAATAGATGCCAACAGTGTGCTGGTTTTTAAAGAAATAATGAAAAACCTTAAAGAAGAAGGAAAAACAATATTTTATTCATCTCATATTTTGGAAGTGGTGGAGAAGCTAAGTGACAGAATTTTGCTGATAAATGAAGGAAAAATTGTAATTGACGGAACAATGGCGGATGTAATGAGCAAGCAGTCGGATAATTCTTTGGAATCCATATTTAATGATGTTACCGGATTTCATGACCATGAAGCATTGGCAAGGAAATTTACGGATGCTTTTATGAATTGAATGGGAGATTAAGCATGAATGAATTTTTATCTTTAAAAATACTTGATTCTTTTAAAAAAATATTTAAACTTTTCGGAATTAATTATGAGGTGCTTCGGATTATTTTAAAAACTAAATTGACATTGGATTTGAGAAGGGCGCCTGCCATAAATACAAATAACAGAAGGAAGGATGAGGAGCAGACTTCCATACTTAAAGGGTATTTGTTACACTTAATTTTTGGTGTATTTTTGGCATTTTTCATTTATTTTATGAAAGACGAAATGATACGCATGATGTACTTTTCCGGAGCATTTTTCTTTATGACTACAATGTATTTGATTTCTGACTTTTCTTTTGTACTGCTGGATACAAAGGATAAAAATATATTGCTGACAAAACCGCTGGACAGCAGGACAGTGTCATTGTCCAAGGTATTGCACATATTGATTTATATGTTCAGGCTCAATGCTTTTATAGCAGGTCCGTCTCTCGCAGCAATGGTAATGAGCAACGGTCCCTTGGTTATACCCATCTTCTTGTTTGAAATTTTGATGATAGATTTAATAATATTTTTAGTAACAGCATTTATATATTTATTGGTATTGAGATTCTTCGACGGAGAATTGCTCAGAAATATAATAAATGTAATTCAAATTTTGCTTACAATAGTAGTGACCGTAGGATATCAGATTGCCGTAAGGATGATAGATTTTACATCACTTCAGGATGTGAAATATATTTTTAATACAACACATTATTTTAATCCTATTTTGTGGTTTGGCGCTCCCTTTGAAATTGTATTCCATGGAGGTGAATCATATTTATATGTTTTCACAGCCTTGATAATTATAGTGCCTGCTGCAAGTTTCGCTTATTATTTAGCCTTAAGCAAAAAAATGGAGAGGCTTCTTCTCAAGCTTGAAGGAGAAGGCAGGGAAAGACCTGCAAAGCATAGGATTGAAAAATTAGTGGGGTTCATAATAAACAGGAATGAAGTTTCAAAGCAGGCATTTCATTTTTCAAATGCTATGTTTAGAAGTGACAGAAGTCTTAAATTAAAAATATATCCTGCATTGTCCACCGGAATACTTCTCCCTGTGCTCATGATATTTAATATGAGAATGAGGGGGCAGCAGCTTGAGGCTACAGGATATGAATATCTGTATTTATATTTTAATTTGATTATGTTTCCGACCATCTATTATTTGGTGAATTATTCATCTGCATGGAAGGGCTCATACATCTTTGCATCCTCAGGATTTAATAATATGGAAAATGTATACAGAGGATTAATGCGCTCAATGGCATGCAGGTTTTTTATTCCTCTCATTATTTTAAACGGAGTTATATATACAATAATTTTTAGATTCAGATTTACAATGGACATTATAACTTTATTAATGGCAGGTATTGCAATTATGCCTTTTATCGGTAAGATATATTTATCGGTACCCTTTTCTATGCCAATTGACGAATCGAATCAAAAAGACACCTTTGGGAAGTTCCTGCTTTCCTTAGGGATTGTGGGAGTGCTTGCGGTTCTTCACTTTTTCTCCCATTCCGTAACTATGGGAACAGGGATTTACTTGGCAGTGCTGTTGGCGGTTATTCTTACAGGCTGGAAGTTTATACCTGAGAAAATAAACAGCCTGCCTATATGGCAGAAAAGATAAAGAGTGATGAATAGCCGGGGCGGAATACTATGCAATTTAATATTCGAAGTCAACTGTCACATCAGCTTCAATATTGATAGTACCCGGCATAATGGGAGTTGCGGCGTCAAATTCCCGCTGAACAGGGAAAGGCATAACCGTATTTTCAACAATTTTAACCGGAATTGCCGTTGAAGGTAATCCAAGATTCATAGTAATTGATTGAGCTTTTTGGATTGCATTCGAAATTGCCATATTTAAAGCCTGCTGGTAATAGTATTCTTTGTTTGATACATCAAAAGATATCAAATCAACAGTATTAGCGCCTGCATTTACAGAAGTGTCAATAATACTTCCGATAGCATCCAAATTATTTATTTTGATTTCTAAAATATTTCTGACCGAGTAACCTCTGTCAATTTGTCTTCCATCTTCATAATCATAAACTCTGTCAATGGAATATTGAATAGTTTTTATATCAGTAATTCCCATTCCTTGGAGTGCTTGAATTACTGATTCACTTCTTCTTGCGTTGTCTGTCTGTATCTGGGATAAGTTTTCTCCTGAGGTCTGAACTCCTAAACGTATTGCTGCCGTGTCCGGAGCCATGGTTATTTCACCGTGTCCTGATAATATCATGGTTTTGCTATGTAAATTATTGTCCGGCATATATCTTGCCATAATAATTCCCCCTTTTATTTTTTAAATTAATATATAATATGAATTTTATAGAACTGTGTGCCACTTTGAACATCATGAGCGTGATGCCCCGGCAAAATATTATAATTATAATCTGTTTTTAATGAAATTAATAAATTATTATGGTAAAATATATATAAATATTAATTTTATTATACATGATCCGGATGGTGTTAAGATTCAATTTGCCGAACAAATTGCTTAATAAAATGTGACTGTATAAAGGTGCGCTGATTTTGAGATATTTAAAACAATCAAGGATAAAATGATAGCGGAAAAATGGTGAAATTATGTTAAAAATTGCAATATGCGATGATGATAAGGCATTATGCCTTCAGTTAAAAAGCATGCTTAATGAAACAAATGAAAAAACAGATGAAAATATTGAAATTTCTATATTTTTTTCAGGAGAAGAAATGTGTGATTCGCTGCTTGGCGGAAATCATTTTAACATTATTTTTCTTGATATAGAATTGCGTGAAATTAACGGCGTGGAGGTGGGTAAGAAAATTCGTGAGGAATTTAATGATGAATTGACTCAAATTGTCTATATATCCGCAAAGGACAGTTATGCAATGGACTTGTTCGATATAAGACCTTTGAATTTTCTTGTGAAGCCGCTGAAAACAGAAAAAATAGAATCAGTTCTCAAAACAGCAAAGAAAATTTTAGGTACAAGCAATCAATATTATGAATATAAAATAGGCAATGTAAATTTTAATGTTTTATTAAATGATATTTTGTATTTTGAAAGCAGCGGCAGAAAAGTTAAAATTATATTGAAAGATGATGTTAATGAATATTACGGAAAGCTTTCGGAGGTTGAAGAAAAGCTTAAAAACAGCGACTTTTTTTTCATTCATAAATCATATCTTATCAATTACAATCATGTTATTGAATATACATATGAATATGTGAAAATGTCCAACAATGAAATACTTGGCATCAGCCAAAACAACAGAAAGGCAGTTCGTGAAAAATTGCTGCAAAAGAAGCAGAGGATGTACCATGTCAAGTAGCTATACTGCATTTTACTTAATTACAAATGTATTTTCAACATATACACTGTTTAGGTATATGAGCATCTTTTTCGACAGGAAGGATGTTGATAAAAAACAAGAAATCCTATCTTATTCGCTGTATTTTTGTATTATAAGGCTTAGGATTAAACAGTGTCGAAAGGTCTGTTGAAAAGTACAAGGGAACAATGAAAATTCATAATGACAACAGTGTGTTTTATGTTGATATCTTAATGTATAATCAATTGGCGGACTGAAGTTTAAGTTTTGACATAAATTCATATTATTTATTACATGGCTAAGAATTGAGCATGTATTTATGGTATAATGTATGTTGACATAATTTGAACAATTGGAGGTCTGCCATGAATTTTCATGAATATATAAAAAAAGTATATACAATCGCATTTAGACTAACAGGAGAAGAAACCTCGGCAAATGACATGGCAGTTCTTGCTATTAACAGAAATGCAAACAATATAAAAGAAGATAATATTGATTTAAGTATATTTCATGTCACGGCAAAGGAAGTTTGCGGCATATTTCTGCTGCAGTCAGGTAAATACAGTACTTCATTGAATAATCAAAACAATCTTATCCAAAATGCATTGATGACATTAGAGCCGCTAAGCAGAACAGCAGTGGTGTGGACAGATATAATGGGATTTAATATAAATGATTTAGCATCAGTATCAAATTGCTCAAAATCAGAGCTTTATAAAAAGCTTAATACCGCACGGAGGCAGATATGCATTATTCAAAAAACACTTTAATTTTAAAATATGGGTTAATTGTTGTTTTGGTGTGCTTAATTATAAGTATATTTATTTACATGCAGTTTTTTTTGGATGAGCCGGTGTTCTTAAAGCATTACTACGATTTAATAATGTATGAAGATATGCGGATGAGTCTGCATTTAATAACAAATTCAAGTGATAAGAGAAGTGTTTACAAAATAGAATTTCCCCAGCTTCCCGATGATTTTGCATATATAGAACTGGATTATTCTATCAACAACAATGAGGATGGTTATTTTCGCACGCGGGAATTCGCACATTACAATTACAATGAGTTATCCTTGCTTATTCATGTTCTCGAAGAAAATGACAGTGAAGAAAGCATTGTATTGGATAAAGCGGTTGTGCATTACAGTGACGGAGATTCACAGGAAGCAGACATAGGGAAAATTATTTTGCATAAAGATGTAAGGCGAACTGATATTTTGACCTCAACATTTTCTGAAAGCTCTAATGATGATACATCTTCTGCGGGCTTTATATCAGATGATGATATAATTATAGAAAGTATAAAATCAAATTTAGATGAAGAATTGAGCGGTATATTTGAATTAAAAATGGATGGTGAAGATGTAAGAGACCTGAATTATCCCATAAATATATCTGCCAAGGAGCCTTTGTGCTTTGAAAGCCAATTTAAATTTGAATCTGAGGATGACAGAGTATATAATGTATATGATATTCACGGAAGAATTACAGCGGCAGATTCACAAGGGAATAAAGGAATTAAGAGAATTTTGAATTTGAATTACTATCCATGGGAAGTATTTAGCAATGAAAGAGGAATAATTCAATATCTTAGGAGGTGAAGCTATGGAGAGAGGCTGCAAAAAAATATTCTGGGGATTTTTAATCACGGTTTTTGATATTAACTTGGGTCATATAAATATTTTGCCCGATTTTATAGGATATTTTATTATGAGTTCAGGGATATATATACTGTATTCGGAATTCCAAAATGATAATTTTAAAATGGCAAACACCTTGGCTAATTTTTTAATGGGCTATTCATTAATTATGGGTATTGTAGATTATGCAATATTAACCAATAATATAGGCTCCGGGTTGTATGAGCATCCTGTATATATAATTATTGGTTTCATACTGTCAATTGTTATAAGCTCAGTTATTTTGATTATGGCATTTAAAATAATTTCAGGCTTCGTAGACTTATATTTGCACAGGGAAATGGAGGATGAAGTTAATATATTAATTAATAAGCAAAAAAATTACACGGTACTTACCATAACAGGTTTGCTTCTTATTTCCGTATCCCTTAATATATCAAATGAATACTTTATCACAGCATCAACATTTTTTTTGATAGCTGTTAATTTATATTTTGCGGTAATATTGAGAGGCATACTGCGGGACAGCGAGGGTATGGCTTTATGAAATACAAATGCCTAATATTAGATCATGATGATACTGCTGTAAAAAGCACACCTGATATACACTATCCTTCCTTCGTGGAGGCGTTAAAATCACTAAGGCCTGAAAAGGATATAAGTCTTGCGGATTTTGTTACATATTGTTTTAACCCGGG
>DCDU01000216.1:6924-16068 GCA_002316585.1 Firmicutes bacterium UBA1047
TACACCAATGAAAATTCTCCGGATTTTTATCCCGGATTCCCTGAATTAATTAAGGAATATAAAAAATCAGGGGGCATAATATGTGTTGTATCTCATTCGGAAAGCGAGCAAATAATAAGAGATTATACCTTGAACTGCGGCTTGCGACCGGATATGGTATTCGGGTGGGAGCTTGATGAACATCAAAGAAAACCCAATCCGTATCCAATTATTGAAATTATAAAAAGATTCAATTTGGATAATACTGAAGTATTGGTATTGGATGATTCAAAGCCGGGACTTGATATGGCAAGAAGCTGCAATGTGGAATTTGCGGCAGCAGGTTGGTCTCATGTGATTCCCGAAATAGAGAATTATATGAGAAGCAACTCGGATTACTATTTCTCAACAGTAAATGAATTTAAAGAATTTGTTTTTTACGGAACAGAAAGGATGGGGACAGCTTAGGATATACCGGAAATTTAAAACATAGAGATTTAATTTGCGGGGGTATTGAAATGAAAGAAGTTTTAGCAGGTGTCCTGAAATATATAAAAATTCTGTTGATGGTATTGATTGTTATAGGGGTAATATTAGTTGTAATATCAAGAGTTTTTGAAATTTTGACATCTGTTGTATTCTACTATGCGGCAATGATTTCTTTTGTCGTAGGTTTTTTATCTGTATCGGGAAATATGAAGGGTACGGGTAATCCTCATTATATTCATTCTGTAAGTGCTTCTTCCCGCTCAATGTCTGACAGCGCGAGAGAAAGTATGAAGTTGAGGGACAGCAGCTTCGGATTCATGATTTTTATGACCATTATAGGTGTTTTATTAATGATAATAAGCAACATCTTGGCAAGAGCGGGACTGTAGGAGGACCTTAATATGAAAAAGAAGCTATATATTAGTATGCTTTGCATTACAATAATACTTATTTTTATACCGTCATATGCCTATGGAGATATAGGACCAAAACCCTCCATCGTAATAAACTTTAAAGGACTCGAGGGGGAAACCTATTACGCTACTCTGCTGTCCGAAACGTCTTCAACGGGACCCTACAGTGCGGTTGGAAGGTTTCAGGGAGATTACAGATATGACGGAGATGACGATGATTATGAAATATGGCAGAAATTTGTTGACTATGAGGATGAGGACGGATATTATTTTTTGCAGTATTTTAATGAATGTACGGAAACATCGCAATTTAGATGGGGATACCATCCTCCGCAAAAATTCAAGATTTTAGTTTATTTTCCGGGACAGGACAGCTTTGCGGTAAGCGAAATATATGAAAGATATGCATTTGACTCTTATTTCAAAGCTGATGCAGCTGATATTGATATTCTTCCTTCATCAGTCATTGAAGGAATTAAGATAGAAAAGAATTATAATTATACATGGGAAATTATCTCTCTTGTAATAAGAATAATAGCAACCATAGCAATTGAAGTTTTAGCGGCTATGTTTTTTGGCTATCGAGATAAAAATAAGCTGCGTATTATTTTAAAAACCAATATTGCCACTCAGGTAATCCTTAACATCCTGCTTAATACGGTTAATTACTTTTTAGGAGGTCTTGCATTTATATTAAGCTATTTTTTGGCGGAAATTATTGTGTTTATAATAGAAGCTTCAATATATGCCAATTTGCTCACTAAACACAGCACCGGCAAATTGGCGAAAAAATTATATGCCGTATTGTATGCCTTAGCTGCAAATGCAGCATCCTTTTACTTAGGCTATCAAATAGCAAAGCTTATACCTGGAATTTTTTAAGGAGGAGAACTCTTGATTATTGATAAGTTTAAACAGCTGACTAAAAGATGTGAAAAATCCGGAGCCCACCGACTTTTATATTTTCATGCAAAAAATATCATGGGTTGTACTGCCGATAATAAGTATAATATTATTAATCGTTGCCATATGAATTATCTTATTTTTAGGCTCTGTTAAAGAACCTTGCTGCGTAAAATGAACAAGGATTCATGTTTTAATTAGATAATCAGGAGGTAAATATGTCAAAAGAAAAACTGTTACTTTCAAACCTTAACACAATGGAGGCTGAAATAATTACAGCAAAATTAAAATCATACGGAATACCCGTATTGAGAAAATCAAAAGGCACCGGTGAAATCATGGAAATATACACAGGCGTAAATTTATACGGAACAGATGTTTATGTTCCTGAAGAAATGATTGAATTGGCGCGAGAACTGCTTAAGCCGGAAAATGAACAATAGAAAAAGAAGGGACTGAAAATTATATGGGCAAATCAGGATTATTGTTATTATTTATAATTGTTCTCAGTATATTGCAGACATACCTTGTAAAAAAGAAAAGTAAATGGGTTGGCCTGATGCTGCCACTAATATCGTTTGCATTTTCAATATTCTTGATAGTTATTTCTCCAAATTTCATATCATCTGATTTGATTATATTTATTACATTTGTTTTAGTTAATATTCCAACAGCAATTTATTTAACAATCTTTTTTATTTATCGTGATAAGAACATACAGAGTTGAATTGACACATGGATTAGTCATGGATTCTGCTATGTATGGTAGTTTATATAACTGTTGCTTTCAGAGCCCGGGAAAAATTTAGTGCATAATTTGCAGGGGGATAAAATGGAAAAAGGATATATTCACATATATACAGGCAATGGAAAGGGAAAAACAACTGCTGCTTTTGGACTTGCCATAAGAGCGGCTTTGTCCGGAAAAAAAGTTTTTATCGGACAGTTTGTGAAAGACATGAAGTATAATGAAACTAAAATAGAAAATTATTTAAGCAATATCAAAATTAGGCAATTGGGAAGGGGCTGCTTCATATATGAAGCCCCCGCAGATACAGACAAGGACATTGCCAAAAAGAGTTTGGAAGAATGTCGTGTTCTTCTGTCAAGCGGAGAGTATGACTTAGTAATTCTTGATGAAATAAACATTGCACTTTACTATAAGCTGTTTGAAGTGTCCGATGTGGTCAGCGTATTGAGAAATAAATCTGAAAAAACAGAGGTGGTGCTTACCGGGAGGTATGCGCCCGAGGAACTTATTGAAATGGCGGATTTAGTAACAGAGATGAGAGAGATAAAGCATTACTACAGTCAGGGAGTCTTGTCAAGAAGAGGCATAGACTGCTGAGGGAAAAATATATGCAGCATTCCACTTTTGAAGCAAAGAAAAAAGGGCATAAGAATACAGCCTCTGAATAAATATATAATTATACAAAAATATGAAAAAATATTTGACAAGCTATAGCAAAGGTGGTAGTATTTTTGTATGAAAAAATTTAGACATAATAAATCAGGAGGCAACAAAATGAAAAAAATGACAGCGATATTAATGGTTATGACAGTGGTTCTGTCTGCTATGACAGGATGCAGCCCTCAGCCGGTTGAAAACAATGACGTGGGGAAAGAAGAAGAAAACAAAATAGTTATGTATACAAATGCTGAATTTGCTCCTTTTGAATATTTCGAAGGAGAAAATATAGTTGGTGCAGATGTGGATATAGCTAATGAAATCGCAAAAGATTTAGGAAAAGAATTGATTGTCGAGCATACAGACTTTGATGGAATTATTCCTGCAATTAAGTCAGGAAAAGCTCATATCGGAGCTGCCGCAATGACCATAACAGAAGCAAGACAAGAGGAAGTTGATTTTTCTATAGGTTATGTAACATCCATTCAGAATATAATATATAAGAATGATGCGGAGCTTACAACTATGGAACAGTTGATTGGCAAGAAAATAGGTGTTCAGCTTGGCACTACAGGTGACTTGAAAATAGACGATGCCATAAATTTGGAAGACGGTGCATTATATAACTCGGGAGCTGAATTAAAAACATATTCAAGTGCTATAGAGGCAGCACAGGATTTGCTGGCAGGAAGGGTTGATGCTGTTGTAACAGACCAATTGCCCGCAGAGCAAATAGTAGTTAACAATCCTGAATTAGGTACAGTAGAATTCGGTGATATCAGTGAATCATACGGAATAGCCGTTAAAAAAGGAAATAAGGAATTATTGGATTCAATCAATAAAACACTGACAAGATTGCTTGAAGAAGGAAAAATTGAAGAATATATTGCAAATCACTCAAATTAACAAAAAGGCAAGGCGATTTTCATAATCGCCTTTTTTTAAGAATAAAGGAGTGCAACATGGAATTAACAGATAAATTAAATATAATAATTGAAGAATTCACAAGAAGCTTTACTAAAACATTTATTGTGGAAGGCAGATATAAACTGTTTATAACAGGTATTAAAAATACGATTACTATTGCATTTTTCGCAACGATAATAGGAATTATAATAGGATTGTTTGTAGCAATTATAAGATATAGCTCGAAAAATAACAGAAAGCTTTTCCTGCTTGATAAAATATGCTCCATTTATGTGTCGGTAATAAGGGGAACACCGGTATTGGTTCAGCTTCTGATAATGTATTATACGGTTTTTGTAAATATGGATAATACCATAATTGTTGGTATTGTCACATTTGGAGTAAATTCAGGTGCATATGTGGCCGAAATTGCTCGTGCCGGAATTGAGTCCGTCGATAAGGGGCAGATGGAAGCAGGGTTATCATTAGGACTAAACAGAAGACAAGCAATGTTTTTTATTATATTGCCTCAGGCTGTTAAAAATATATTGCCGGCTTTAGGAAATGAATTTATCGCATTGCTGAAGGAAACATCAGTGGTGGGCTCAATTCCCCTGATTGATTTGACAAAAGCCGGCGATATTGTACGAAGCAGGACATATGAAGCGTTTTTCCCTCTTTACTCGGTTGCGGTGTGTTACCTGATCCTCGTATTGGGTCTTGGCGCACTGCAGAAGAAATTAGAGAGGAGGTTATCTTACAGTGATAGAAATTAACAATTTAAATAAAAACTTTGGGAATAATCATGTTTTAAAAAATGTCAGCACAACTGTTAAAAAGGGAGAAAAGGTTGTAATAGTAGGACCTTCCGGTTCCGGAAAAAGCACATTGCTCAGATGTATAAATTTATTGGAAACTCCTACATCCGGAAGCATATTTTTCGAAGGGCGGGATATCACGGACAAAAAGTGCAATATAGATATTATAAGACAGAAAATGGGCATGGTTTTTCAACACTTCAATCTATTTCCTCATCTTACGGTTCTTGAGAATATAACTTTAGCTCCTATAAAGCTTAATTTGCAGAAAAAAGAAGAGGCAGAAAAAAATGCTATGGAACTGCTTGATAAAATCGGTCTTGTTGAGAAGAAGGATGAATACCCCCTTAAATTATCGGGAGGGCAAAAGCAAAGAATTGCAATAGTACGCTCTCTTGCCATGAAGCCGGAAATCATGCTTTTTGATGAGCCTACATCCGCATTAGACCCGGAAATGATAGGTGAAGTATTAAAACTTATAAAGGAATTAGCTGAAGAGGGAATGACAATGGTGGTTGTTACCCATGAGATGAGTTTTGCCAAGAGTGTTGCAAACCGGGTTATATTTATGGACGAGGGTGAAATATTAGAGGAAAATAATCCCGGAGATTTTTTTGCAGAACCCGCACATGAAAGGACTAAGGAATTTCTTTCTAAAATATTGTACCGTATATAAGCTTAATGTGTAGTTTTAGGAGGATAGTAAAATGAAAAAAATTGATACTATAATATTTGATATGGATGGCACTTTGTTGAACACTATTGAAGACATTGCGGATAGTGTGAATTATATTTTAAAAAAATACGGATATCAGAAAAAAACTTATGATGAGATAAAAAGCTTTGTGGGAAACGGTGCTGCAAGGCTGATGGAGCTTGCTTTACCGGGAGGACGCAGCAATCCTGATTTTGAAAAGTATCTTAATGAATATAAACATTATTATTTGAAAAACAACAACAATAAAACTTCTCCTTATGAAGGTATAATTGAGTTATTGGAAGAACTGACACGAAAGAATTATAAAATTGCAATTGTATCCAATAAAAATGATGATAACATCAAGGATTTGAGCAGGATGTATTTCTCCGATTATATTAAAACAGCTATAGGGGAATCAAAAGATGTGATGAGAAAACCCGCTCCGGATATGGTGCATAATGCATTGAGAGAATTGAAATCCAACACTGAAAGTTCTGTTTATGTAGGGGATTCGGAAGTTGATATTGATACTGCCAAGAATGCCGATATACCATGTGTTTCTGTATGTTGGGGTTTCAGGGACAAAGAATTTCTCAGGAAGCATGGTGCCGAATATTTAATTGACGAACCTTATGAACTGCTTGAATTCATAGAAGAAATTATGGCAGAAGGAGCAGCAATATGAACGAAAAAATATATGAGTTTGATGCAATAATATTGAATGTTCCGAATATTTCCCCTTTTTTGCATTTTCAGGAACAATTTATACGATGATTACGTCATATATTAAATAAGTAAAAATGAGACAGTGAAAAACCATAAAAGCTTTGGTTAGGGTATACCGCTGTCCTGCATTGGAGGCTTGAAATGCGTATAAAAAAATATTTTGTATTGTTGCTGTGTTTAATACTATTTACTTCGTGCTCTGATAAAAATGTTGTGCAGGAACCGGAAAAGCCCATAGAAGAACCCGGAAACATTGAGGACAATAAAGTGCTCTCAACGGCTTGGGATATGAACATGGGAGCTTTTGATGTGAATGTACCTTATGAGGTGCCTGAATTTATTCCGGCGGCGGAGAAATACCAGGTTGATGCGGATTTGTCCAATCTTGTAAATGCAGGTCAATATACCGGATTTACGGATGAACAAATTAAATCAATTTATGAGGATGGCTTTGTTGTGCTGAAGCCAAGCTATACCGCTCTAAAGATGCATCATATTTATGAATTTCCCATGTACAGAGATTCACCTGTGTTTATAACGGTGGATTCCGCTCTTCATTTATATCACATATACTACGGAAATACGCTGAAGCTGCTTGAAGTATCTTCTCTTTATGAAAAACTGGAAAATCTTACGGGAAATATGCTTGCCGAAAGCTTGAAGGTATACAGTAATTCCGAGCATAAGGATTTAAATGAAGAATTGAAATTTGTTACGGCGTATTTTTTAACCGGAGCGAAATTGATGGATGTAGACATAGAAGGCATTGAAATTCCCGATGAGATTATGATGATGAGGGCAATTTGCTCATAGGCAGGGATGAATATGATTTTGAAGATACACAAATTACAGAGCCTTCGGAAAATATGGTTGATAAGCCTGCTTGGACAGAATCCTTCATATCGCCAAAGATAACAATGTAACAATATCAAAAGAAATGAATATTGACTGGCGGTAAAAATGAAAAAATTTCTATTGATGATAATCTTATTAATAGGGGCTGTCTGTATACATTGCAGGCAGCCTGAATCTTGTGACATAGCTATAGGGCAAAATTCATATAAATTATATGAGAAAAATAATTATTTATATGGTAAAATAGGTATGAAGCCATATAAAATTGCTGATGAAAAGATTATTGACTATGCAATATATGATATAGATAATGACGGCAATGAAGAAATTTTAGCTTTGACATATGGAGGAGATGAGGTATACGTCAGGGACTTTATAATATATGGAACGGAAAAAGCAGAGGAAAAGATAACGGCAAAAGAAATTTACAGGCAGGATTTTTCCGAAATTAAGCCTTGGAAGGTTGAAGCATGCAATTTGGATAATGACGGAGAAGCGGATATATTCATTGGAGTTCACAAGGACACCATATTTTATAAGGACGTAAGAAACAGGCCTTTCTTTTATTCCTGGGATGGAGAGCGTTTAAACAAGAAGTGGCTTGGTTCATTTTTTTCAGACTGGGATTTAGAGGATATAGCATTTGGAGATTACTACAATTTAGGATATGATTTAGCGGCAGTATTGGAAAAAAGAGATGACGGGTACAGAGTGGGAATTTATAAATTTGTGGGCTTTGGCTTCGAAAATATGTCGACAAGCGAAATTTATACAAATGTTAAGAATATTGAAACAAACAGTGAAGGAGGATTAGATGTTTTGACTTTGAATTTTAGCGGAATTATAAGGAATATACATGTTACCTACATAAAGAATAATTAATCGATTCAGGAATATTTAATTAAGTATTAATGTTTTATTAATGTTTGTGTAATTTTAAGGTATTAAAATGAATTTATTAAATCAGGCAAAGCTTAGACAGTAAGGTATGTCCCCGGTGTCTAAAGTATGGATATTATAAATAAAAAAAGCAGACAGTGCGGCAGTTGAGACTTGCGCAGTCTCAAACTCAGGCATATGCTGCTGACAAAATGGAGGAAAGATGAAAAAATTATTCACACGCAAGAAAATAATTGTTTTTATTGTTGTAGCAGCAGCAGCGGCAATTATATTTTCTTTTATTAACAAGGGTACCGAAGCACCTGCGGTTATGGCAAATGTTTCAAAATTGGAAAGAAAAACATTGGAGCACATTATTTCGGTGAAATCACCGTTGGAAGGAATTGAAAAAGCAGAAGTTGCATCTCCTTTAAATTATGAAATAATTGACATAAGAGTTAAAGAGGGAGATATAGTTAAAAAAGATCAGATTTTGGCGGTCTTGGACAGCGAAGAACTGGAAAAGCAGATAGAATATGAAGAAAACCAGATAGAGTTAGCTAATTTAGAAGCAGAAGATAAAATAAGAGCCATGCAGATTGAATACGATAAAGCCGTATCAAGGCTTAAAGAGCTAAAAGATACATATGAGCAAAATAAGGAATTATATGAAAGCGGTGTAATAACAGAGGAAGCATTCAAGAAAATCGAAAGCAGCATGTCGGATGCTGAAATGAGCATTGAAAGCTATAATGCGGTTGATGATAAAATCGTAACATCTCAGGCGGATAAAAAGCGTATTGAAATACAAAGGGAGCAATTAAAGCTCAAAAAAGAGGATTTGGAAAAGGTATATGTAAAAAGTCCTATTGACGGTACCGTTACAAGGGTGAACGTCAATATCGGAAGATATGCCAAGGACAGCGAAAACGGGGCGGCAATGTTTATTGTGGAAAACTTAGCTAATCTTCAGATGAAGGTGTCAGTCAGTGAATTTGATGTGGGAAGAATAAAGTTAGGACAGGAAGCGGAGATTTACTCGGATATATTGGGAAATGAATCTGCAAA
>DCDU01000216.1:16228-17293 GCA_002316585.1 Firmicutes bacterium UBA1047
ATATTGGGAAATGAATCTGCAAAGGGAGTTGTTGCAAGAATATCACCGACTGCGGAGCAAAAGGATAACAACAATATGGATAGAGTAATTCCCGTTTTGATAGATATCACCGAAAAGCCTGAAAATTTAATTGCCGGTGTAATAGCCAATGCAAAAATAAAAACCGATAGAGCCGAAAATGTGTTTGCGGTTCCTTCCGGGGCTTTAATGCAGGATGGCGAAGGATACAAGATATATACATTAAATGAAGATAATACTATAAGTGGAATACCGGTTGAAATTGGTCTTGAAACGGATTTGGAATCTGAAGTAACAGGTGACGGATTGGCGGAAGGAATGAAAATTGTCGTAAATCCAAATGAAGCATTTGTAGAAGGTATGTCTGTAATACCTAATGAAAATGAGTAGGTTTAATATGGATAAAATGATTAGTATTAAAAATTTAAATAAAATTTACAAAACGGGCTCTGTAGAGGTACATGCGTTAAAAAATATAAATTTAGATATAAATTACGGTGAATTTATAGCAATCATGGGTCATTCAGGCTCGGGAAAATCAACGTTAATGAATATTTTAGGCTGTCTTGACAGACCCACATCGGGCAAGTACCTGCTGGATGGTATAGAAATTGACAAGCAAAGTGCCGATGAGCTGTCTCTAATAAGAAACAAAAAAATCGGATTTGTTTTTCAGGCATTCAACTTAATACCGAGGACCAATATATTAAGGAATGTAGAACTTCCCATGATATATGCCAAAATAAAATCCGGCCAAAGGAGGGAAAAAGCTTTGGAGCTTTTGGAAAAGGTAGGCTTGGGTGACAGAATTACTCATTTGCCAAATGAATTATCCGGCGGTCAGAAACAAAGAGTTGCCATAGCCAGAGCATTAGCAAACAATCCCCCCATAATACTTGCCGATGAACCTACGGGAAATTTAGATACAACGTCTTCTGAGGAAATAATGAATATTTTCAGAGCGCTTAACAAGGAAGGCAACAGTATAATTTTAGTTACCCATGAGCCTGAAATTGCAGATAACGCAGACAGGGTTATTGTATTTAA
>DCDU01000068.1:0-341 GCA_002316585.1 Firmicutes bacterium UBA1047
GGAAGTATGGGCTGGAAGTTATGTTTTCTTATTTCCGCTTCAACCGTTCTGTGAGGAACTCTTGGTGCTTTTTCTCTGTCTTTGAAATCCTCTTCAGTAACTTCCGTATAAACTAAAGGTATATTTTTGTAAGGCATCATTGCTCCCGCAAGGTAGCTTGTTATAACTCTTGCGGCGCGTCCACCCTGCGCAATGGCATCTATGGCTATCTTAGGACCTGTCGCTGCATCTCCTCCGGCAAACACACCTTTTATGTCGGTTTCAAAGGTTCCTTCATTGATTACTATATTTTTCTTTCTGCCTTGTCCTACATTAATCTTGCCGCAGTCAACCTCCTGACC
>DCDU01000068.1:473-1876 GCA_002316585.1 Firmicutes bacterium UBA1047
TTGCCGCAGTCAACCTCCTGACCGATTGCAGCAATAATTGTATCCGCTTCAAATGTTATAAATTCGCCGGTCGGTACAGGGCTTTGTCTTCCGGATGCATCCTTTTCGCCAAGAACCATCTTTTCACATTTAAGTCCCGTCACTTTTTCTCCGTCACTTTCAACTAATGAAGGCGCTGACAAGAATGAGAATATTACTCCTTCTTCTTTTGCTTCTTTTATTTCTATTCTTTCGGCAGGCATTTGTTCTTCACTTCTTCTGTAAACAACTCTTACCTCTTCCGCTCCTAATCGTATGCTTGTTCTTGCAACGTCCATTGCGGTGTTGCCGCCGCCTACTACAATTACTCTCTTACCTATTTTAACAGGCTTGTTTTCTGCTACCTTTATTAAGAAATCTATTCCGCCTAATACTCCGGGTGTGTTTTCTCCTTCGCATCTCATTGGTGAACTTTTCCATGCTCCTATTCCTAAGAATACCGCATCATATTTTTCCTGCAGATATTCAAGGGACATATCTTCGCCGATTTTTATGCCGTAATTGATGTTTGCACCCATTTCTTCAATGATTGCAACTTCCGCATCAACCACATTTTTCGGAAGCCTGTATTCAGGGATGCCGTATCTGAGCATTCCGCCGGGTTTCGGCATTGCCTCAAATATATCCACCTCATGTCCGTCAACCAAAAGATAATATGCTGCAGAAAGTCCTGCAGGACCTGCTCCCACAACTGCAACTCTTTTGCCTGTTGCCGGTTTTAATTCCGGAATATACGGATTGCCTGAATTTAAATCATAATCAGCCGCAAATGTTTTAATGCATGCAATTGACACAGACTCTTCAACATGTTGTCTGCGGCATGCCTTTTCACATGGATGAGGACAAACTCTTCCTATACATGCCGGCAGCGGCAATTTTTCTTTTATTAATTTTAATGATTCTCTGTACTGTTTATTGGCAACTAAACCAACATAGCCTTGTACATCTGTCTGAGCGGGACAATTTAATGTACATGGAGCTTTACAGTCTCCTATATGCTGCGAAACCAATAAATTAAGTGCCGCATTTCTTGCTTCTGTTACTTTTTTAGTATTTGATCTTACAACTAATCCGTTTGATACGGGAGTAGAACATGCCCTTGCTATTTTAGGCTGTCCCTCTATTTCTACTATACATAATCCACATCCTGCATATACTTCCAATCTTTTGTCAAAACACAAGTGCGGAATTTCAATACCATTTTCTAAAGCTGCTTCAAGAACTGTCTTCCCAGCTTCAGCTGTAATTTCTTTTCCATTTATATTAAGTTTTACTAAGGCCACGGCTAATCCTCCTTCTTAGTTTTTTTGAACAGCGCCGAATCTGCATACGCTGTAACAATTTCCGCATTTAATACATAATTC
>DCDU01000068.1:1988-7666 GCA_002316585.1 Firmicutes bacterium UBA1047
TTTCCGCATTTAATACATAATTCCTGATTTATTTCATGAGGATTTTTAACAGTTCCTGAAATACAGCTTACAGGACACTTTCTTGCACACAGAGTACATCCTGTGCATTTATCCTTGTCAATTTCATAAGTTAATAAAGCTTTGCAGTGTTTAGCAGGGCATTTCTTATCTACCACATGTGCAATATATTCATCCTTAAAATATCTTAATGTTGCCAATACAGGGTTTGGAGCTGTTTGTCCAAGACCGCACAAAGATGAATCCTTAACGCTGTTTGCCAAGCTTTCCAATTCATCCAAGTCTTCCATGGTACCATTGCCTTCAACAATTCTTTCAAGAATGCTGAGCATTCTTTTTGTTCCCACTCTGCAAGGTGTACACTTACCGCAGGATTCATCAACTATAAAGTCTAAGAAGAATCTTGCTATATCAACCATACAGTTGTCTTCATCCATTACTATCATACCGCCCGAACCCATCATTGAGCCGACTTTTGCAAGATTTTCATAATCGATTGGCGTGTCAAGGTGAGCAGACGTTAAGCATCCTCCCGAAGGTCCGCCTGTCTGAACTGCTTTAAATGCTTTGCCGTTAGGACATCCGCCGCCTATGTCGTATATAACTTCTCTCAATGTCGTTCCCATCGGTACTTCAACAAGACCTGTATTTGTTATTTTTCCGCCTAACGCAAATACTTTTGTCCCCGGAGATTTTTCCGTGCCGAAGCTTTTAAACCATTCCGGTCCGTTTATTATAATTTGAGGAATGTTTGCCAATGTTTCAACATTGTTTATTACTGTAGGTTTTCCCCATAAACCTTTGTTTGCCGGAAATGGAGGCTTAACTCTTGACATTCCTCTGTTTCCTTCAATTGACTGCATAAGCGCCGTTTCTTCGCCGCATACGAAGGCACCTGCTCCAAGTCTCGTTTCTATATCAAAATCAAAGCCCGAATTAAATATGTTTTTACCCAAAAGTCCAAGCTCTCTTGCCTGGTCGATTGCTATGTGCAATCTGTGAACGGCAATTGGATATTCGGCTCTTACATATATAAATCCCTTGGTGGCTCCGATTGCATAACCTGCTATAGCCATTGCTTCCAATACTGCATGAGGGTCTCCTTCAAGAACGCTTCTGTCCATGAATGCGCCCGGGTCTCCTTCGTCAGCATTGCATATAATATATTTCTGATCTGCTTTATTCGGTGCCGCAAAACTCCATTTCATTCCTGTTGGGAAGCCTGCACCGCCTCTGCCCCTAAGGTTAGCATCTTTCATTAATTTAATTACATCTTCCGGGGTCATTTCAGTCAAAGCTTTTCCAAGAGCCATATAACCGTCTCTTGCTATATATTCATTTATATTTTCAGGGTTGATTACACCGCAATTTCGAAGTGCAACTCTTTTTTGCTTACTGTAAAACTGAACATCCATCAATGATTTATGTTCTTCCGCATGCTCAACTTTAGCTTTTTCTTTAAATAAATATTTTTCTACTATTCTTCCTTTTAACAGGTGTTCTTCCACTATTTCATCTACTCTGTCAACCGTCATTCTAGAATAAAATGAACCTTCGGGATATACTATCACTATGGGACCTTCTTCGCATAAACCAAAACAGCCTGTTCCCACAACCTGAACTTCTTTGTCCAATTTAACTTCTTTGATTTTCTCTTCAAATCTTTTTCTTACTAATTGAGATTTAGAAGAAGTACATCCGGTTCCACCACATACTAAAACATGAGATCTGAAAATCGCCATGACTTTACCTCCACTTTCATTATGTTATTTAGCTGTACCAATTGTATATTCTTTTATAACAATACCGTTCACTAAATGCTCCGCAACAATCTTTTTAGCCTTCTCGGGGTCAACATGAATATACGTGACCTTTTCCTTATCGGGAGCGTATACTTCGACAATCGGTTCATATGTGCACATACCGATGCAGCCCGTCTGAACAACTTGTACATTATTTAAATTTCTTTTGGCAACTTCTTCAACAAATGCAGAAAGAACCGGTCTTGCACCTGCTGATATTCCGCATGTCGCCATACCTACAACAACTCTTACATCTTTGTCGGTATTTCTCATTTCCACATTTTTTATTGCTTCTTCCCTGATTTTCTTTAATTCTTCCAACGATTTCATGCTGCTCCTCCTATTTGTATTTTTTTAATATTTCTTTTATTTTTTGCGGTTCCATTTTACCGTAAACATCATCGTCAATCATCATAACAGGAGCTAATCCGCAGCAGCCTAAACATCTGGTTGCCTCAAGTGTAAATAACTTGTCTTCCGTGGTTTTTCCTACCTTCACGTTTAATTCTTCGGCAAGTTTGTCCATAATTTCCTGAGAACCTTTTACATAACATGCAGTTCCTAAACATAAGCCGATTTTATGTTTGCCTTTTTCTTCTGTGGAGAATTGTGTGTAGAATGTTACAACACCGTAAATATCAGCTAATGGAATATTTGTTTCATCTGAAATAAACTGTTGAACTTCAAGGGGCAAATATCCAAATATACCTTGGGCTTTTTGCAATATTTGCATAGTTACTCCTTGTGAATTTTTTACCGAATCAATATACTTTTTCAATTCATCAAATTCACTTTTTTTTGATAGTACAAACTCGTTCTGCAATTTGCTAACCTCCATAATTAATTATAATAACCATGTTATTATACATTCAACATCAGTAAAAGTCAACCAATGGTATCATATTTAATAAAATGTTAAATAAATCACAGTGTGTAATTAAAAAAATCCTCTAAGCTGTGAGGATTTTTTTTATATTAATTTTTTCAATATTTATTATAAAATGTATTATAAGCCTTGTAAGTCATATAAACATCCGTCTTTGAAACTAATTCATAAGGGGCATGCATACTTAATACAGGAACTCCTAAATCTACCACATCCATATTATAGTTCGCCAAAATATATGCAATGGTTCCTCCTCCGCCCTGGTCTACCTTACCTAATTCAGATGTCTGCCAAACAACATTATTTTCATTAAATAATTTTCGAAGTTTACCTATATATTCCGCATTGGCATCGTTGGCTCCCGACTTGCCTCTGCTGCCTGTGTATTTAACAAGCGCCACACCCTTGCCCATAATTGCGGCATTTTGAATTTCCGTAACATGGGGGTATGTAGGGTCAACTCCTGCCGCCACATCCGACGAGAGCATGCTGCTGTTCTCCAGAGCCCTTTTTAATAACAGCTCACTGTAGTTTCCGTTATTTTTAATTGCAATGAGTTCAGCAACCATATTGTTGAAAAACATGGAATGCATACCGGTATTTCCGTTGCTTCCGACTTCCTCCTTGTCGGCAAACAATGCAACCGCTGTTCTTTGAGGAGAGTCTAATTCCAATATAGCCCTTAAGGATGTATATGCACACACTCTGTCGTCATGACCGTATGCCATTATCATTCCTCTGTCAATACCCACATCCCTTGCTTTTCCCGCAGGCACTATTTCCAATTCCGCCGTCAGGAAATCTTCTTCAATCATACCGTATTTTTCATTGAGTATTTTAAGAACATTTAATTTAAATTTTTTATCATCTTCCTTACCTTCTGCAGGAAGGCTTCCTATTATAACATTAAGTCCTTCGCCTTCGATAGCCTCTGATAGTTTTTTGTCGTTCTGGTCCTTCGCCAAGTGAGGAAGCAAGTCGGTTATATAAAAAACAGGGTCATTTTCATCATCACCGATGGCAATATCAATAGCTTCTCCATTTTCTTTAACAACTGTTCCGTAAAGAGCCAAAGGAATCGCCACCCACTGATACTTTCTGATACCACCGTAATAATGAGTTTTCAAAAGAGTAATTCCATGCTCTTCATACAATGGATTTTGTTTTAAATCTATACGGGGGGAATCTACGTGACTTCCCACTATATTCATTCCTTTTTCTATTGTCTCATTACCCACCACAACCAAGACGGCAGCTTTTTCCTTATTTACATAGTATAACTTGTCGCCTTGTTTTATTTCATCCATATCCTTAAAGTTTTTAAAGCCTGCTTTCTTTGCCTGCCTTACTATTTCTTTAACGGAAAGTCTTTCGGTTTTTGAAGCATCAATAAACTTTTTATAATCATCAGCTACCTTAAAAACCTCTTCTTTTACTCCTTCATTTACTTTTTCCCAAATATAATGCTTTTTGTAAAATAGATTATCGTTAACCATCTTATTCTCCTATGTCATTGTTTAATATCATTAATTTTGCCAGATAAACTTGTTCATCCTGCTCAATACATTTAATATCGTAATTTTTTATTAAGTTGAATTCACCGTCATAACCGCCCATAAACCAATTCAAATCGGCATTAAGATAATATCCGTCATCAATCATCTCTATACTGTTAATTTTATGTACCTTTACATTCATTGCCAATTCATAATCCGTAGGACAATCAATTACCTTGCATAGGATATCTAAATCGTTTTCGAGCAAATTATCGGATTCAATTTTATTTAATTTCTTCTCTAAACGGTCCATGTCCTGGCTGCCGTACAGAAATTCATTTATTATCTTTATCCTCTCGTTTAACAAATATTCAACTGTACTTATTTCTTTATGATATTCATAGCCGTTGATTGAACTATAACTGAAAAGCAGCAATAATAACATGGTGAAAATAAATCTTTTTTTCATTTGTAATCCCCCTGCAATAAAGATAGTCTTTTTATTATAGGGGGATTATGCTGATTTTTTTATCAATAATTGTCGCGTTTATTGCAAAATTAATCGTTTAATTTCAACAAACTTTGCATATGCTAAATCAGTTTTTTCACGCTTTTTCTTTTTTCTATGGTAAATGGAAGCTCCATTCGTCCTTGTTTAGTTTTATCGCCTTTTATCATCTTAATAAGCATTCTCATACCTACTGCTCCCACATCATAGTAAGGCTCTCCTATGGTAGTAAGCTCGGGTCTCACGAATTTACCTTCGCGAATATTTCCAAATCCTACAACGGAAATATCATCGGGAACTTTTATTCCATTATCGATAAAGCTATCCAATATTCCGATTGCTGTTTCATCAGAGCTGCAAACACAAGCGGTAAATTCTCTGACTTCGCCTATTATGGATTTCCCAAATTCATAGGCATGGCTGTGCTTGTTTCCTCCGACAGTATAAATTTTTGAAAATTCCAACTCATTATCTTCAATTGCTTTTAAGTATCCTTCAATCTTTTCATGTTCAACTGATGTCTTGTTTTCAAAGTCGGAAAAGTATGCGATTTTCCTATGACCTTCTTCTATTAAATATTTTGTAATTTCATAAATTGCAGAATTGCAGTCAATAGTTATATGATTCATTTTCTCATGAATATCTCGGGCAAAAAATACGGTTGGTTTATTAAAGCTTTTTGCTAATTGAATTATTTCTTCATCAAACTTTGTTCCTACAAGAAATAAACCTTCGGCTTGTTTTCTGTCCAGCAGCTGCAGGTATTTTTCCTGGGTTTCCTTGCTTGAATAGCTGCTGCAAAGAAGAATGTCATATCCGTACATTTTTCCTATTTCTTCAATCCCTCTTACAACGTCTGCAACATAGCTTTGGGCTAAGTTGTTTACTATAACTCCTATCAAGTAGGATCTTCTTGTTACAAGGCTTCTTGCAACATCATTCGGTTTATATCCTGTTTCTTCAATAAC